>CAYRVY010000106.1:0-6830 GCA_964427695.1 uncultured Flavobacteriaceae bacterium | reverse complement strand
AGGTATTCGTAAAGCATTAGGAGCACAGCCAAGACAAATTGTATCTATTATTTTACTTGAGTCAATTATAATTACAACTATATCAGGATATTTAGGTTTATTGGCTGGAGTTGGTGTTCTTGATTGGGCAACACCTGTCTTAAAAGACTATTTTATTAAAGACCCTGAAGTGAGTAATACTCTTGTTATTGGCGCAACAATAACTTTAATATTAGCAGGAACACTTGCAGGATATTTACCTGCAAAAAAAGCGTCAAATATTAAACCAATAGTTGCACTTAGAGATGATTAAGGATGTTTAACAGAGCCAATAAAGAAATACAAATTAGTTCTGAAAAAATAAAAGGCGAACACATTCGACCTATAAAAAACAATAAAAATTAACGAATGAACCGAGCCAATTACCAAATATTAATTAGTTGTAAAATGATTAAAGGCGAACACATTCGACCTATAAAAAACAATAAAAATTAACGAATGAAATTTTTATTCGATAGAGATACCTGGCAAGAATTGTATGATAGCATTAGCAAGAATAAAGTGAGATCTATACTTACAATGGTAGGTGTATGGTGGGGGATTTTATTACTTATTGCTTTATTAGGTTCTGCAAGAGGTATAGAAAACTCTTTCAATCGTTTATTCGGTGATTTTGCAACCAACAGCGTGTTTATTATTCCGAGTGTTACTAGCAAACCATTTAAAGGATTTCAAGAAGGAAGGCGTGTACAGTTAACATTATCTGATGTTAGAAAAGTTGAAGAAAATGTTGAAGGTATTGAGCTCGTTGTTCCTAGAAATAGAACTCAAACACTTGTCATTAGAAATTTTCTTTCAGGAAATTTTGGCGTTTCGGGGGATTATCCAATTCTAGATAAAGTACAAAAAAAGAAATTGGATAAAGGTCGATTTATCAATCAAAACGATATTGATGGTAAGAAAAAAGTAGCTGTTATATCAGATGATATTTACAAACAACTGTTTGAAAAAGACGAAGAACCTATTGGAGAGTATATACAAATAAATAGTATCAATTATATAGTTGTTGGTGTTTTTGATACTGGTAATATTCAAATGGGTCCACAAGAGCAAATCCACATACCATTTACCACCTTTCAACAGGTTTATAATCAAGGTGAAAAAATTGGTTGGATGATGATTACAGGTAAACCAGAATCTGACATTATTCAAATAGAAAAGGATGCAAAACTAATGCTTAAAAATTTAAATAAAATTCATCCACAAGATAAAAGAGCTTTTCGCAGTTTTAATTTGGGAAAAGAATTTGCAAAACTAACAGGGTTTTTAACAGGAATGCAATTTTTAACATGGTTTGTAGGTATTGCTACACTTATCGCTGGAGTATTTGCAATTGGAAACATTTTGCTAATTACGGTAAAAGAGCGAACCAAAGAAATTGGTGTGAGACGTGCATTAGGAGCAACACCATTTGAGATTAAAAGACAAATAGTAGTTGAAGCAGTATTTTTAACATTAGTAGCAGGACTCTTTGGAATAATATCTGGAGGATGGATACTAATTGCAATGGATAAATTTTTAGGACAAGGTGATGATGCCGTTTTTGTAAATGCCTCTGTATCCATTTCAGTAGTATTTATAGCATTATTAATATTAGTTGTTTTAGGTACTTTAATAGGGTTAATCCCAGCATATAAAGCCACAAGTGTAAAACCAATAGAAGCATTAAGAGAAGAATAAACAATCAAAAAAATGAAAAAAACAGTAAAAATTATTATAGGAATAGTCGTTTTGGTACTATTAGTTATTGTATTAAAATATTTTAAAGACTCGAATTCTAAAGACATTGTAGATTACAAAACAGAAGAACCTTTTTACGCTTCAATAGATACAAAAGCTGTAGCTACTGGAAAGTTAATTCCGGAAGAAGAAATTGAAGTAAAACCACAAATTTCAGGAATTGTTGACAAAATATTTGTGGAAGAAGGAGATCTGGTAGAAAAGGGAGACCTTATAGCAAAAATTAGAGTAGTCCCAAACGAGCAAGCATTAGTTAGTGCCAGTAGTAGAATTAAATCTGTTAAATTTTCCAGAGATAATACACAAACCTTATTTAATAGAAATAAAGCGCTGTTTGAAAAAGGTGTAATCTCAAAACAAGATTTTGAGAATAGTGAATTGTCACTAAATCAGGTACAAGAGGAACTTACACAAGCACAAAATAACTACCAGATTATTAAAAGAGGATCGCTTTCTGGTGGAAGCTCAGCAAATACTAATATTATAGCTCAAATTTCTGGTACTATTTTAGAAATCCCTGTTCGAGAAGGCGATCAGGTAATAGAAAGCAATACATTTAATGCAGGGACTACAATAGCTACTATTGCAGATATGAGCATCATGATTTTTGAAGGTAAAGTTGACGAAGCCGAAGTTGGAAAACTTGAAGAAGGCAAAGAAATAAAAGTGATACTTGGCGCAATTAATGAAAAAGAGTTTTCAGCTATATTAACATTTATTGCACCTAAAGGGAAAGAAGAAGCTGGAGCAGTACAGTTTACCATTAAGGCTGATGTAAAAATAGACCCTTCTACTAAAATTAGAGCAGGTTACAGTGCAAACGCCGAAATTGAAATTGAAAGTAAGGATAGTACATTTTGCATTAAAGAGGCACTATTGCAATTTAATAGAATAACAGAAAAGCCTTTTGTAGAAATTCTAAACGAAAAGGGTAAATTCGAAAAGAAAGATGTTGAACTTGGTATATCAGACGGTATTAATATAGAAATTCTTGACGGAATAGAAGAAGGCGATAAGATTAAAGTATGGAATAAAGCATCTAAAGATAACGAAGACGAAGATGAAGATAATTAATTTTAGAGTCCTGCAAGGTTTCAGAAACCTTGTAGGTATTAAACAGAATCATTTTCTTGTTGTAATGTTAATATTTTTTGTTACTTCTGTTTTTGCACAAAACAAGATATGGACTTTACAAGAGTGTGTAAATTATGCGTTAGAAAATAATATAACTATCAAAAAAAGTGAAAACATATTACTTATAAATGAACAAGATATTATTGGAGCAAAAGGTAATTTTTTACCATCAGTAAGTGGTAGTCTAGGAGAACGTATGAGTATTGGTTCAGGTTTTGATCCTGTTTCAAATCAAAGGATTAATAGTCAAACAACACATTCGTTTAATTATAATTTTAGTGTAAACCAAAACGTTTTTAACGGTTTTAGAACAACTAATTTATATAAGCAATCGCAACTAAATCTTGAAACAAATCAGTTAGAACTTAATCGAATTAAAGACGATATATCGTTAAATGTAGCAAACTCATATTTAAATGTATTGTTTAATAAAGAACGATTAGAAACTGCTCAAGCGCAATTTGAGTTCTCTAATAAACAATTACAACAAGTAAAAGATTTAGTTGATGCAGGAGTACAACCAAGAGCCAATATTTTTGATGCCGAAGCAACTTTAAGTAGCGATGCACAAAGTGTAACAGTTGCTGAAAACAACTATACACTATCTTTATTATCATTGTCACAACTTTTGCAGGTGCCTTTTGAAGGGTTTAATGTAGCAATTATTGAGGTAGATGAGCCATCGGCTGCTTTAATGTATAATGACATTACACGAATATTAAACTATGCATTTGAAAACAGATACGAAATTAAAGTCGCTCAAAAAGATATTGAAAATTCAGAATTAAGCACAGAAATTTCTAAATCTGGATACTATCCTTCAGTAAGTGTCAGTTATGGTTTTGGCTCTGTTTGGAGTGAATCTAAAAACGATTTTACAAAACAAGCATTTTTTAGAGAGTTAGATTTAAACAAAGGACACAATTTTAATCTAAATGTTAGCATTCCTATATTTTCAAGATTTCAAAATAAAACAGCAGTTGCAAAATCAAAAATTAGAGAAGAAAATTCAAAATTAGATTTAGATCAAGCTAAATTAAATTTAGAATCAAATATACAACGTGCTTTTACCGATGCCCAAGCAGCACTTAAAGCATATACAGCAGCTCAAAAATCATTGGAGTCTCAAGAATTGGCATTTAACAATTCGCAAGAGCGTTATACTCTTGGTTCTATGAATTCGTTTGAATTAGAACAAGCAAGAATACGATTAATAAATGCACAATCGTCTTTAATAAATGCGAAATACGATTTTGTTTTTAAAACAAAAGTGTTAGATTTTTATCTTGGTAAAACAATTACTCTAGATTAATTGGCATTGAAACGGTCTTGAGTTACTTTTGTAGTCAATAATAACTCAAGATGAACACATTAATATTAAACATAGAAACAAGTACAACTAACTGTTCAGTCTCTCTTTCTAAAGAAGGGGAGACTTTGGTTTTAAAAGAAGATTATAATAATGGCTTTTCTCATGCAGAAAAATTACATATTTATATAGACGATGTTTTAAAGAAGGCAAAAATAGCTTTAAGCGATTTAGATGCAATTGCAATTAGTAAAGGTCCAGGTTCTTATACAGGATTACGAATTGGTGTTTCGGCAGCAAAAGGATTGTGTTATGCCTTGGATAAACCATTAATTTCTATTCCTACTTTGGAAGCATTAGCACACCAAATTAGTATAGAAGAAGGTGTTATTGTCCCAATGTTAGATGCAAGACGTATGGAAGTGTATTCGGCTATTTTTGATTCACAACACAGGCAAATACGAGATACCCAAGCACAAATTTTAGATAATGCTTCATTTGCTGAATATCTTGATAAAGGCAAGGTGTATTTTATTGGTAATGGTGTCGAAAAAACCAAAACCTTAATTGCACATCCTCATGCAGTTTTTGTGGATAACAAACTGCCTTCGGCAAATGAAATGAGCTTATTAGCTTATAACAAATACAAAAAAAACGACTTCGAGGACGTCGCTTATTTTGAGCCTTATTATTTAAAAGACTTTATAGGTTTAAAGTCAAAGGCATAATTTTTTTTGTTTAATTTCAAATTCTAACCAATACATATTAATCCCAAAGCTATTAATGCTGGAACAGCTTGTAAATAAAATAGTTTTATTTTTTTTGTAGAGTAAGCACCATAAATTCCAGCTATTACTACACAACATAAAAAGAAAATTGCAATTTCGGTGTTTTGAGAAATAATAGACCAAATTAAACCAGCAGCTAAAAAGCCATTATATAACCCTTGGTTAGCAGCCAATACTTTAGATTGTTCGGCATATTCTTTTTTTAGACCAAAAGTTTTTAAACCTTTTGGTTTCGTCCAAAAAAACATTTCTAAAACTAGAAAATAAAAATGCTCTATAACTACAAATACAATTAAGATGGTTAGTAACAGATTCACAATATGTTTAGTTTTGAATTAATTTTATGGCTTCATTTACTTGTTCTACAGGGAACTTGCATGCTTTGTTTACACAAACATATATGAGTGTTTTACCTTCAGTATATTTATTTTTTAAAAGAGGCAAATTATTTTCGCTTAGACTTCCAATAATAATTTTATTAGGAAGATATGTTTTGTTTAAATCTTTAATTTTTTCGATAGCTTCTTGCCCAACAATGGCTACTTCATAAAATTGATTTGTATAATTTAACATTAAATCTAACCAGTTTGAATAACTTGAGCTATAACTTTCAATTTCAGGCTTCACATTGTTAAGCATCGAAGTGGCAATTGAGAGATACGTTTCATTATCGAAATAATGAGATAGTTTGAATAAATTTTTTGCCATGATCGAGTTACTCGCTGGGATAACATTATCTCTGTATTCAATATTTCTGGTAATTAAAGATGGATCTTCATTAGACGTAAAAAAGAACATTTTATTGCTGTCATCAAAGAAATGGTCTAATGCGTAATTTGTTAAATCTCTTGAATTATTCAGCCATTTTTCATCTAAAGTGTTTTCATAAAGCACAATAAAAGACTCTATTGTTGCAGCATAATCTTCAAGATATGCGTTTATTGTGCTTTTACCATTTTTATAACTACGGTTTAAACCACCATCTTGGCGTAGCTGTACATTTATTATAAAATTAGCATTTTTTATAGCAGAATCTAAATAAGTGTCGTCTCCCAACGCACGATATGCATCTACATAGCCTTTTATCATTAGAGCGTTCCAGGAAGTTAAAGTTTTATCGTCTAAACTTGGCTTATCCCTTTTTTCACGTTCTTTAAATAAAATATGCTTCCAGTTTTCTTTTCTTTCTTTAAGATCTTCTTTACTTAATTTGTGTTTCTTTAAAATAGTTGCATCATCATCTTTTCTTATAAGCACATAATTACCATTTTCCCAAAGACCATAATTATTTATATTGTAGTAGTTTGAGAAGATATCATAATCGTTTTTAATAAGGGCTTTAAGAGTTTCTTTTTTCCAAACATAAAAAGCACCTTCTTCCATTTCGCCTTCTTCTGTTTTACTATCTGCATTAAGCGAAGAATAAAACACACCATTAGGACCTGTTAAATCACGTTTAACAAAAGTTAGAGTTTGGGTAATGACATCTTTGTAGAGCTCGTTTTTTGTGATCAGATAAGCGTCTGCATACAAACTTACTAACTGGGCATTATCGTACAGCATTTTTTCAAAATGAGGCACATGCCAAACAATATCTGTAGAATATCTTGAAAACCCACCACCAACGTGGTCAAAAATACCACCATAAGCCATTTTTGTAAGTGTTAGATTTACATAATCTTGTAATTTCTCATCGTTATTTTGATAGGCATAACGCAATAAAAAATGATAATTATTAGGCATCATAAATTTTGGAGATCTATTCATTCCGCCTTCTCTATTATCAAATTGTCTTGACCATTTTTTTACAGTATTATTAA
>CAYRVY010000105.1:0-6846 GCA_964427695.1 uncultured Flavobacteriaceae bacterium | reverse complement strand
TGCCAATGGAAGAATCTTATAATGGAGAACGTACTTGGGATGTAACAAAATTTAAGTTTCAATATACATATATGGATATTAAGTCAGCTGCTAAATACAGGGAGTTGAGCCGAAGCGATGTAATAGGAATAGAAGAAATAGAAATTTATCCAGACACTACTGTATGGATAAGAGATTTCGAGTATTCATATAATGAGCCAATGCATAATGATTATTTCTGGAATGATGCATATGGAGATTATCCTGTTGTAGGTATAACCTGGAAACAAGCCAAAGCATTTTGTCAATGGCGTACATTAAAAAAGAACGCTTATCAAAAGCAAAGAAATAAACAAAACGTAAATGGCTTTAGGTTACCTTCAGAATCAGAGTGGGAATATGCAGCAAGAGGAGGTCTTCAAGGTGCAACATTTCCTTGGGGAGGACCTTATGCAATAAACGATAGAGGTTGTTTTATGGCAAACTTTAAACCTTTAAGAGGAGATTATGCAGCAGATCAAGCTTTATATACTGTAGAGGCAAAATCGTATGAAGCAAATGATTATAACCTTTATAATATGGCTGGAAACGTATCAGAGTGGGTGCATTCATCTTACGACCCATCCTCTTACGAATATACTTCAACAATCAACCCAAATGTAAACGATTCAGATAACGAACGTAAAGTTGTTCGTGGAGGATCTTGGAAAGATGTTGCTTACTTCTTACAAGTAAGTTCTAGGGATTACGAATATGCAGATTCTGCAAGAAGTTATATTGGTTTCCGAACAGTACAAGATTACATGGGAACAGTAGTACCTAAAAGACTTACAAAAAGAATTAGAAAAAATTAACCTAACTTAACTTAACTTAAAATAAATATTATGGCACAATCAAGAGCAAGTAAGAAGTTTATGAACATGGCTTACGGGTTTGGAGCATCAATAGTGATTATTGGAGCACTATTTAAAATTATTCACTTTGAAATAGGACCACTTACAGGTAATGTAATGTTGGCATTTGGACTTATAGTTGAAGCTATTATTTTTGCTATTTCAGCTTTCGAACCAGTTGACGATGATTTAGATTGGTCTTTAGTTTACCCAGAATTAGAAGGTGGAAGAACTCATAAAAAAGATGCTTCTAAAGATGCTGAAGGATTATTATCTAAAAAATTAGATGAATTACTAAAAGACGCTCAAATAGATGGAGAACTAATGACAAGCTTAAGCGATAGCATTAAAAACTTTGAAGGAGCTGCAAAAAGTATGGCTCCTACTGTAGAAGGAATGAGCGCTACTCAAAAGTATAGCGAAGAAATGGCTCTCGCTGCCGCCCAAATGGAATCTTTGAACAGTTTATATAAAGTACAATTAGAAACTGTTAACCGTCAAGCTACCATTAACGAAGAAGTTAATGACAATGCTGGAAAATTAAAAGAGGAAATGGCCTCATTAACTACTAACTTATCATCATTAAATGGTGTTTATGGTGGAATGCTTTCTGCAATGAACAAAAGCTAATTAGAATTTAATCCATTTAATAACCAAAAACTAATCAGTTATGGCAGGAGCAAAATTATCTTCAAGACAGAAAATGATAAACTTGATGTATTTAATCTTTATAGCGATGCTAGCATTAAATATGTCTAAAGAAGTGCTATCGGCATTCGGATTAATGAATGAAAGATTAACCGAATCTAACGAAGCAGCGACAAATAAGAATAATGACTTTTTTGCGAGTTTAGAACAACAAGCAATAGATCAACCAGCAAAATTTGCACTTTTAAAAGATCAAGCAACTCAAGTTCGAGTTTTATCGAATGACTTAAACTCTTACTTGACAGATTTAAAAGGTAGAATGAGTGCAACGGTTGAAGACCCAAAGGATTATGAAATTATGGATAGAGGAGATTATTTAGATGATAATTTCTTTAAAGGTGATAGATTAAAAACTGAAGGGCAAGAATTTTTAGATGAAATAGCAAAATTTAAAAATGGTATAGTTAAAGTAATAGGAGAGAAATATTCAGATATTGCTGACGATGTAAAAAAGAAATTTGCAACAGATCCGGTTAAAGTTGATGGTGAAATCAATAAGAGGGATTGGTTAGACTACCATTATAAAGGGTTTCCTTTAGTAGCCTCTTTAACTAAAATGACACAGTTACAGGCTGACATTAAAACTACTGAATCTGAAGTTTTATCAGCTATGTTACAAGGGACTTTAAAAGGAGAAATCTCCATGTCTAATTATACTACGCTATTAGAAACATCTAAATCGGCTTACTTTAATGACGAAAAATTTGATGGACAAATAGTATTAGGTAGAACAGATAAGTCCACTAAGCCAAATAGGGTAGAATTAACTTTAGATGGCAGAAAATTAACTAAATCGGAATATACCATTGAAGATGGAATGGTAAAATTAAATTTTAGTGCAGGAAGACCAGGTAAACATAAAATTGAAGGAAAGTTAATTTTTGATCAAGATGGAGTTCCTTTTGATGTTCCAGTATCGCAATCTTTTGTAACAGTTCCAAAACCTAATACTGCAACCATTTCTGCAGATAAAATGAATGTGGTGTATCGTGGTGTAAAAAACCCTATGACTATTTCGTTCGCTGGTATTTCTGATAATAATGTTGATGCCAGAGCAGCTGGTTTAACCCGAATTAAAGGAAGTAAGTATATTATAGATGTTACTCAAGTTAAAGGCAGAGAGGTGACTATTAATGTTACTGGAACGCTTAATGGAGAAAAGATACCTGATAGAAAAACATTTAGAATCAAAGACTTACCAAGACCAACAGGCACCATTCGTGGTGAAAATGGGTTGGTAAAAATGCAGCGTAATAGCCTTGAAATTTCAACTATTGGTGCAAAATTCGAAGATTTTGATTTTGAATTACCATTAAATGTAACTGGATTTAAATTTAAAGTTCCAGGACAACCAACAATAAATGTTACCGGTGGGAAGTTAAATAGTAGAGCAAAAGCTGCTTTGCGTAAAGCAAAACGTGGTTCAGCAGTTCAAATATTTGATATACAAGCTAAAGCAAAAGGTGTAAGTATTATACTTAAAAAAGTATCACCTGTATTTATTGAGTTAACAAACTAAAAGAGATAGATAGTAAATCTGTCCCATACTAATAAACTTGAAGTAATATGAATTTAAGGAGTTTAATATTAACCGTTATATGTGTTTTTGCAGCAAACAGTTCGTTTGCACAAGCAAATATTTTAAATGCTAAAAGTCCAGATGAAATAGGTGTAAAAACATATGCACAAATAGCATTAGATAATGATAAGCCGTTAGAATATGGTTATGTTGATGATAGAGATATATTGTATTCTAAAATGATTTGGGAAAAAATTGTTCTGGATGAACGTGTAAACTTCCCATTGTATTATCCAATAGATACCAATAACATTGGTAGAGATAGACGCTCTCTATTTGATGTGTTAATGATTAGCGTAAAAAATGGCGACATTGAAAATATTTATGATGATTCTTATTTTACTACAAAACGTACATTAAAAGATATTGAAGCTGCTTTAAAGAAAGTTGACACTACCGAATTAGGGATTGAGCAACTAAATGCAGGTGAAGAATTATCTCCTGAATATATTGATACAAGAGAAATTACAGCTGCAGATATTGTTGAGTATCATATTAAAGGGCTTTGGTATTTCGATAAACGTTTAGGTGAGTTAAGATACCGTTTACTGGGCATTGCTCCAGTATCACCAGATGTTAATTTTATTGATACTGACGAAAGCGATTTAGTACCTTTATTTTGGGTATTCTTTCCAGACGCAAGAGAAGTATTGCATAAAGCCAAAGTATTTAATGGTAAAAATAGTGCAATTCCTTTATCATTCGATCACCTCTTAAACTCCAGACGTTTTAATGGCTACATTTTTCGAGAAGAAAATGTACAAGGTGATAGAGCAGTTAGTGAGTACGTTAACAATAATGCTTTAATGCAACTTTTAGAATCGGACAGAATTAAAGAAAAAATTCGAAATTTCGAACAAGATATGTGGAGCTACTAAAAGCTGTAGTTTGACTAGCCCTAAAAAAACGCTCACAATTATTTGTGAGCGTTTTTTTATACTTAATTTTGTGTAAACATGAAAAAACTCGATTATATTATAGTTGGTTCTGGACTTGCAGGAATACTTTTTTGCAAAATATTAAAACAGCATAATAAAACCTTTGTTGTATTCGATAACGAATCTCAACTTTCTTCAACTGTAGCAGGCGGTTTATATAATCCTGTAATCTTAAAACGTTTTACACAAGTTTGGAAAGCCAAAGAACAGCTTGATCTGGCATTGCCAATGTATCATGAATTAGAACAAAGCTTAAATATTAAACTCGATTATAAAATTCCTGTCTATCGTTTGTTTGCATCGATAGAAGAACAAAACAATTGGTTTGAAGCTTGTGATAAACCAAAATTATCTCAATTTTTATCTACAAAAATTGAATATCCTATTAATTCAGCAATAAAAAGCAATTATGGTTTTGGTAAAGTGCTTCAAACAGGACGAATAGATACTACCTCACTTATTGAAAAATACAGAGACGATTTAGAAACTAAAGGACAGTTTATAAAAGATACTTTTGGTTATAGAGATCTTACTTCTAACCCAACACATTTCACTTACAAAAATTATGAAACTAACAAGATTGTATTTGCTGAAGGTTTCGGATTAACAAAAAATCCATTTTTTAACTATTTGCCATTAAAGCCAGCTAAAGGAGAGCTTCTAACAATTTATGCTCCAGATTTAAAAATTGATTTTATATTAAAATCGAGCGTGTTTTTAATGCCATTAGGAGAAGATTTATACATAGTAGGTGCAACATATAACTGGGAAGATACAACCCATGATATTACAATTAAAGCAAAAGAAGAACTTTTAAGTAAATTAATAAAAATTATGCTTTGTGATTTTAAAATTGTAGATCAAGTTTCAGGAATAAGACCTACAGTTAAAGATAGAAGACCTTTAGTTGGACAGCATCATCAATACAAAAATATGTTTGTTTTAAATGGATTAGGCACAAGAGGAGTGATGATTGCACCATATGTAGCAAAGCAATTATTTAGTTTTATTGAAGAAGGGCAGCCTTTAGAAAAAGAGATTGATATATCTAGGTTTAACTAAAAAGAGTCATTTTTTAGCTAAACTCTTGTCGAAATTCATAAACAAATTAATCAAAATATTTATAGAAAGACGTAGTATTATTGGTAAAAACACTACTATAGTAGTTATTAGACTTATAAAAGCTGTGTGTATGCTAGTATTCAAAAACATATAGGATATAATAAAAGCAGCAAAAGCAAAAATAATTCCAACAGGATAACTAACATACATAGAGCCATAAAAAAAAGAAGGTTCAATTTTATATTTAGTATTGCAATTAGAACAGCGTTCATGCATTTTTAAAGTTTCTGAAAGCATATAAATATTTTTATTAACATACATGCTTTTACCATGGTATTTTGGGCAACTTCCTGTTAGAATACTATATAACTTATTTCTTTTTTTTTAACATGAGCAATTATCTTATTTTAGCGTTTTATTAATTTCAACATTAATCTTTTATTAGGTTAATTACTGTAACTTCTGTAACAAAGATGCTTAATATACATAAGGTTTCTATTTCATTTCAAGGCGATTATTTATTTCAAGATTTAACGTTTCGTTTAGGTAATGGAGATCGTGTAGGCTTGGTTGGTAAAAATGGATCAGGAAAATCAACATTATTAAAGATATTGTCTGGAGAAATAGAATCAGATTCTGGACAAATTGCATCAGAGAAAGATATTTCTATCGGTTTTTTAAAGCAAGATATTGATTTTGTTTATGGAAGAACTGTTCTTGAAGAATCCTACCAAGCATTTACTGAAATAAAAAGTTTAGAAGCAAAAATAGAACACATAAATAATCTGCTTATTGAGCGTACTGATTACGAAAGCGAATCCTATCATCAATTAATGGTAGATTTAAATGATATTCAGCATCAATTCGAAATAATAGGTGGTTATAATTACCAAGGAGAAACCGAAAAGATTCTTCAAGGTCTTGGTTTTAAGCGCAAAGATTTTAATAAACTTACAGATACCTTTTCTGGAGGTTGGCGTATGCGTATAGAACTGGCAAAACTTTTGCTTCAAAATAATGATGTGTTATTATTAGATGAGCCAACAAACCATTTAGACATAGAATCTATTATTTGGCTGGAATCCTTTTTAAAGAATTATGCTGGAGCAGTTGTTATTGTGTCGCATGATAAGATGGTTTTAGATAATGTTACCAATAGAACTATCGAAATATCTTTAGGAAGGATTTACGATTATCCAAAACCGTATTCAAAATATTTAGTCTTAAGAGAAGAAATTAGAGAACAGCAATTAGCATCTCAAAAAAATCAGCAAAAACATATTGAGAATACCCAAAAATTGATTGAAAAATTTAGAGCCAAAGCAAATAAAGCTACAATGGCACAATCTCTTATAAAAAAATTAGATAAAATTAATCGTATTGAAGTAGATGAGGTTGATAAAAGTGCAATGTCTTTAAATTTTCCTGTTTCGATTGTTCCAGGAAAAGTAGTGATAGAATCTGAAAATGTAGCCAAAAATTATGGAGCGTTACAAGTTTTAAAAAATGTTAATCTTTTAGTAGATCGAAATAGTAAAATAGCTTTTGTTGGTCAAAATGGGCAAGGAAAAACCACATTAGCAAAAATAATTGTTAACGAAATCTCTTTTGATGGTAAATTAAAACTGGGACATAATGTTCAAATTGGATATTTTGCTCAAAACCAAGTCGAATTTTTAGACGGCAG
>CAYRVY010000104.1:0-6861 GCA_964427695.1 uncultured Flavobacteriaceae bacterium | reverse complement strand
CATCAAGACAAGGAGATGTTAGAGATTCTTTGGCAGATATTTCTAAAGCTCAAAAACTTTTGGATTATCAACCACAATTTACAGTAAAAGAAGGATTGAAAATTACTTGGCATAATTTTACTGGCAATAGTTAACAATTTATATAAAGTAAAAATATTCTTAATTTTTCTCTAATCAATATTTAGTATATTAGCTTCAAATTTAATTTCCCTGAATTTTGAATACTTCAACTGAGGAACAATGGTTATTTACAATATCTTCAAAACATAAATTAATAGACCTCAATTTCAAAGAAATTTGGAGTTATAGAGATTTATTATTACTATTTGTTAAAAGAGATGTCGTAACATTATATAAACAAACTATTTTAGGACCACTTTGGTATGTAATTCAGCCTCTGTTTACAGCTATAATATTCACTTTAATTTTTAATAATCTTGGTAATATAAGTACAGGTGGTGTCCCTCCATTTTTGTTTAATCTTGCAGGAATAACTGCCTGGAATTATTTTAAAGAATGCTTTACAGGCACCTCAAATACGTTTACCAAAAATCAGAGTATTTTTGGTAAAGTATATTTCCCTAGAGTTATTATTCCGATGTCGATTATTATATCTAATTTGTTAAAATTTGGTATACAAATTGGAGTTTTTTTCGGATTTTATATATATTATGTGTTAAATGGAAGTGTGCTAGGCTTAAATTTAAATCTGCTTTTATTTCCAGTCTATGTTTTAATGATGGCACTGTTAGGGCTTGGTTTGGGGATGATAATATCATCGCTCACGACTAAATATAGAGACCTAACCATACTTGTTGGTTTTGGAGTACAGTTGTTAATGTATGTTTCGGCAGTACCTTATCCAGTTTCAGAAGCTAAAGCAAAGTTTCCTGAAACAGTAGCACTTTTAGTTGAGTATAACCCTCTAACACAAATTATAGAAGGATTTCGTTATATGTTACTCAATACTGGAAGCTTTAGTTGGACTGGATTTGTATATACAATTAGTATTAGTATCGTAATATTTATTATCGGATTGATTATTTTTAATAGAACAGAAAAAACTTTTATAGATACAGTTTAACGATGTCAGAGATAATTCTAAAAGTAAATAATATATCAAAACAATATCGATTAGGTCTTGTAGGGACAGGAACTTTAAGTCATGACCTTAATAGATGGTGGAGTAAGGTAAGAGGAAAAGATGATCCGTTTTTAAAAATTGGAGAATTAAATGACCGCTCCACTAAAGGAAGTTCCGACTATGTTTGGGCATTGAAAGATATTAATTTTGAAGTAAAAAGAGGTGAAGTACTTGGAATAATTGGAAAAAATGGTGCTGGAAAATCTACTTTATTAAAAATCCTTTCAAAAGTTACTGGACCAACAACAGGCAGTATTAATTCCAATGGACGTATTGCATCTTTATTAGAAGTGGGTACAGGTTTTCATCCTGAAATGACCGGAAGAGAGAACATTTTTTTAAATGGTGCTATTTTGGGCATGACTAAAAAAGAAATACGCTCTAAAGAAGATGAGATAATTGATTTTTCAGGTTGCCAACGTTATATTGACACACCTGTTAAACGCTATTCTTCTGGAATGACGGTTAGATTAGCCTTTGCTGTTGCAGCACATTTAGAACCTGATATTTTGGTAATTGATGAGGTGTTGGCTGTTGGTGATGCAGAGTTTCAAAAAAAGGCTATTGGGAAAATGCAGGACATTTCTAAAGGAGAAGGAAGGACAGTATTGTTTGTAAGCCACAATATGGCTGCGGTAAAAAGTTTGTGCTCCAGAGGAATTGTATTGGAGAATGGGGAAATAAAAATGATTGGTAATACAAATAATGTAATAGATTTTTATTTATCTAGACAAAGTGATGAAGAAAGCTTTTTTCTTAAAAGAAAAGTGATTAATAAAGATATTTATTTTAAACATGTTTTGATTCAGGATAACCAAAAGATAAGAAAAACTACATATAGTTATTCAGAGAAGATTAGAATTAAAATAGGTATTGAATATAATAAATTTCATAAAAACAGTTCGCTATATGTTATGTTGCTAACTAAAAGTGGTCATAGAGTATTCTCAGCTGAAACAAAATTGATTCAAAATAAAAGAAATTATAATTTACTAATTCATGAAAATTTTTTGGCTAGAGGATACTATTATTTGGAATTATATTTGCATATACCCAAAAAAGTTAGATTAGATACATTAACAGATGTTTGTTCGTTCAATATTATAGAAGAGGATTCGGAATTTGTCATTCATGGAAGTTTTGATCATGGAGTAGTTTTTGGAAAATATGAATGGGAAATTTTAAATGATAAAGAAAATGTTAGTATAAAATAAAATAGGTTTATTGGTATTTTAGGTTAAATATGATTTAGGAAGAGCTTGTTCAACGAAATAAATTTTGATAAAGTGCTTTACTGTAACAGATAATTTAAGTATAACATCACTATGATTAATAATTTAAAAAAAATAAAACATGCATATAATTTAGGAAACTGCTTACTATCTGATCCTTATCATATAAAAGGAAAGGAAAAGAGTATTAATGAAGTAAATAAAAGACCGTTAAGATTTGATGCAATTAATTATATATTAGAGGATTTAAATAAAGAAACAAAATATTTGGAAATAGGAGTTAGAAATCCAAAAGATAATTTCGATAAGATTAAATCAGAAAATAAAATAAGCGTTGATCCAGTAATTGAAAATTTTGAAAACCCAGTTGATTTTAAGATGACAAGTGACGAGTTCTTTTCACAGCTTGATCGAGGAAATATATTGAATAAACATGTGAAATTTGATGTTGTTTTTATTGATGGATTACATTTGGCAGACCAAGTAGAGAGGGATATTATTAATTCATTTAAAATTTTAAATGAAAAAGGGTTTATAGTATTGCATGATTGTAACCCTCCTACAGAATTTCATGCGAGTGAATCTTATCTTTATAGAATGTCTCCTTCGAAGGGTTTCTGGAATGGTACTACTTGGAAGGCGTTTTTTAAATTTAGGCAAAAAAAAGATTATTATTCTTGCTGCATCGATTCAGATTGGGGAATTGGAATTATTTCAAAAAAGGTTAATCTTGGCAACCCTACATGTGTAAAAAATCCTTATTTTGAATATAAAATATTTGATAAAAATAGAAAAGGAAGTTTAAATTTAGTTTCATTCGAAGAGTTTAAATCTAAATTATGATTAATAGCAATTGTTAAATTATTAGCTATAAAATGAATATTAAGGTATTTGTCATAATTGTTACATATAATGGTTCGAAATGGATTGAAAAATGTTTAAGTAGTCTCAGATCTTCCAAAATTGAAATTCAAACGATTGTTGTTGATAACTGCTCTAAAGATAATACTCAACTCATTATTTCAAAAAAATTTCCTGAAGTTGATTTAATATTAAATGAAGAAAATTTAGGTTTTGGTAAGGCAAATAATATTGGAATATCTTATGTGTTAAAAAGGGGTGCAGATTATGTATTTTTACTAAATCAGGATGCTTATTTACAGCCTGATACATTGGAAAAACTTATAGAAATACACAAAAAAAATTTAGAATATGGTGTGTTAAGTCCTATACATTTAAATGGTGCTGGAGACAAGTTGGATAGAAATTTTTCTTACTATTTAGGACATGATAATACCGATACGTTTTATTTTGACGCAATCAATAAGAACTTAAAAACTATTTATGAAATACCATTTGTCAATGCATCTGCTTGGTTGCTACCAAGAAAAACATTAGAAATTATTGGCGGTTTTGATCCTATTTTTTTCCATTATGCTGAAGATGATAATTATTGCCAAAGAGTACTTTTTCATGGGTTTAAAATTGGCATAGCACCCAATGCATATATTTGTCATGATAGAGAATTTAGGGAAGATAAGAAGCCTAATTCAAGTAAAGAAGCCAAATTGTTATTAAAAGAACGATATCTAAAATATAGGTGGGCAAATATTAATATTAAAATAGATGAAGAAATTCAAAAGAATAAAAAAAAATCAAGAAAATTGATTGTAAAATTACTCTTGAAGCTAGAATTTAAAAAGATAAGTTATTGTATAGATGAATTAGCTTTGCTAAAAAAAATAATTCCTGAAATTAAAAAAAGTAGAGAAATAAATAAAAATAAAGGAAGCCATTATTTAAGTCATGAATAAGTCACTTATTTCCATAATCATTCCAACCTATAACAGAGCACATTTAATTGGCGAAACTTTAGATAGTATCATCACACAAACCTATACCAATTGGGAATGTATTATTGTGGATGATGGTAGTACAGATGCTACCGAAAAACTAATAAATGAATATATAAAAAAAGATACTCGATTTCAATATCATAGAAGACCTAATGATAGACCAAAAGGAGCAAATGCTTGTCGTAATTATGGACTTGAAGTTTCAAACGGAGTATATGTGCAATGGTTTGATAGTGATGATGTTATGCATAAAAACTGTCTTAAAAAAAAAATAGAAGGTTTAAAAAAAATTAAAGCTGATTTTATAGTATCTAAGACTATTTTTTTTAGAAGCACACTAAATAATATTAATAGAATAAAGTATAATTTGATTAACAAAAAGCCTACACTATATAATTTTGTATGTAGAAATCAGACTTGGTTAACTTTAGATGGATTATTTGTAAAGAAATCCCTAAATCAAGTTCGATGGAATGAAAAGTTGTTTTCTGGGCAAGAATTTAATTTTATTTCTAAATATTTAGCACAAAACCTAACAGGAATAATGTTAGATGAAGAGTTGGCTTATGCTAGAGTTCATAACAATTCTATACATTCCTTTCAAAACAAATCTACAAACATGTTTAATCATAATAAGTATAAAACATATATGTTGACTTACTCGGATTTAATATTAAACAATAGTTCTCAAAAAATTAAATCTAAAAATCTTGTAAAGAATAAACTATTTGGATTAATTGTGTCGTTTGCATATGAAATAGCTAAATGTAAGGGGAGAATACCAAATTTCAGTAACTTGATTATTATCGTAAAAAAAGAAAAAGGAAATTATAAATTATGCTTGTTTATAGTTTCATTATTAACTGCATTTATTTTTGGTAAAGGTTACCAGATTATGAATAAATCTAGATCTTAATAAATGATTTCTATAATAATTCCATTATATAATTGTGAAATCTACATAGAAAAGGCTATTGCTTCAGCAATAAATCAAAAATTTGTAACAGAGGTTATTGTGATAGACGATGGCAGTAAAGATACATCTTTACAAATATGTAAGCAAAAAGCATTAGGTAATGAAATCATTAAAGTCTATCAGCATCAAGATAAAAAAAACCATGGACGCTCAACAACAAGAAATTTAGGAATACAAATTGCTAAAGGCAAGTATGTTGCTTTTTTAGATGCAGATGATTTTTATTTGCCCAATCGTTTTGAAAATGATGTTAAAATTTTAGAAAATAATAAAACAATTGATGGAGTATATAATGCAATAAGTGCCCATTTTTACCGAAAACCAAGATTAAACGAAAAAGCTAAATTAAAACTAACCACCATTAGAGAAAGAATTAAACCTGAAAACTTATTTGAAGCAATGGGACCTTTTGGGCATTATGGCTATTTTTCTGGAATAGGTTTAACTGTGAAAAAAAGTATTTTTGAGAAAGTAGGCTTTTTTAATAATAACCTAGTTGTAGCAGAAGATACAGAGTTATGGATTAAGATGGGATTAAAAACAAAACTTGTTTCAGGTATTATTGATGAGCCAGTTGCTATGCGTGGCGTTCATGAAACAAATGTTTCTTTTAAGGCAGAAAAACTATATAAAAGCAATTATTTAAAGATGTATGAGTCCTTGTACTTTTGGAGTATAAAAAATGAAATTTCTCTTGATAGAATTGTTTTAATTTGGAATAAAATATGGTTTTATCGTACTTTAAATAATAGTTCCTTTGTTTCAAACATGAAATTTTGGATTGTAAATTGCTTTTTAAACCCAAAATTGTTGACACAAAAAAGAGTATACAAAACATTTCCAGTTTTTAAGAAAATAAAACTTATTTTTACTCCAAAACAATAAGCTTTGCAGCCTTTAGTTTCCATAATTATTCCAATCTTTAATAGGGAAAAACTTATTGGGGAGACTTTAGATTCTATAATTCAACAAACATATACCAATTGGGAATGTATTATTGTAGATGATTGTTCAAGTGATGAAACTGAGATAATTGTCAAATCATATAGGTCTAAAGACAAAAGGATTAAGTTTTTTAAGAAACCATTAAATCGTTTAAAAGGAGCAAATGCGTGTCGAAATTATGGATTTGAGATCTCAAAAGGAACATACATACAATGGTTTGATAGCGACGATTTAATGCATCCAGATAAGATAAAACTTAAGGTTGAAGTTTTAAATACAAACACAGACCATTTTGTAGTATGCTCTGGTATTGAGTTTATGAAACAAACAGACAATACATTTACAAAATGGGACAAAATTTATGATGACACACCGTTTATTAGTCATGTTACAGGGAAAATTGCATTTCACACCAATGGTCCTATGTTTAAAAAATCTTTTTTGGAAAATAAATTGTTGTTTGATGAAACTTTAAAGCGTAAGCAAGAATGGGAGTTTTATAGTAGGCTGTTACAGAGTTCTGTAAATTATTATCCACTTCAAAAAATATTGTATTATTTTAGAATACACAATAATAGTATAAATAGTGAAAATAATAGGGAAACCTTGTATTCTAGAATAAAAGCTACTAAATTAGTTTTTAAACTGCTTAAAAAAGAAAAGCATATTTTAACAGAGCTGTCCTCTTACCAAAAACTTCCCTCTCTT
>CAYRVY010000103.1:5057-6862 GCA_964427695.1 uncultured Flavobacteriaceae bacterium | reverse complement strand
AGTATAGGATTTACTAGTCAAACAAATATTGGTTTGGATAAGCAAACCGTTAATGGTATTTTTAATTATCGATGGAATCCTTCACAAAGAACAACAAATAGCTTTGACCTTTTCAATACACAATATGTAAGAAACCTTAATCCTGGTAACTATTTTAGTGTTTATCAAAACTCTTTTGAAAGTCTTGAAACCATTGCATTAAATGCATATAATACACCAACCGAATTTATTTTAATTGATAGTAACGGAAATGAAAATTTAATTAAAACTAAAGCCGACGAATTTATTGATCTGGTTCGTCAAGATACAGGTTTTGAAGCTTCCAACCCAAACGAATTTCAAACCGTAAATAATATAGGTGAACGAAAAAACAGATTAACAGAGAACAACCTTATTTTTGCTTCTAATTTTAGTTATGTTAAAGACAAACGCGAAAATTTGTTCGACAACAACTTCTCCATTTTTAAAATAAAATTAGAGCTTGCAGGAAATGTACTAGCAACTACTTCTAGAATTTTAGGGCTTAAAAAAAATAACAATAGTCGTTTCGAATTATTTGGTGTTGCATATTCACAGTATGTTAAAACCGAATTCGATTATATAAAACATTGGAGTTTAGGAGGAGACAATGTACTTGCCATACGAAGTTATTTTGGTATTGCAATTCCTTATGGTAATTCAAGTAATATTCCTTTTTCTAAAAGTTTTTTTGCAGGTGGAGCTAATGATAATAGAGCATGGACTGCTTATAATCTGGGTCCAGGAAGTTCAGACAGCAATAACGAATTTAATGAGGCAAATATGAAATTAGCTTTTAATATTGAATATCGTTATAACTTATTTGGAAATGTAAAAGGTGCTTTTTTTATAGATGCAGGCAATATTTGGAATGCCCTTGATGATGTAGAAGACGATGACGCAACTTTTAATGGTTTAAGTTCTCTAAAAGATATAGCTATTGGTGCTGGTTTCGGATTGCGGTATGATTTTGGTTTTTTCGTCCTTCGTGGTGATATTGGGTTTAAAGCATACGATCCTTCTTTTAAAAATCAAAACCGTTGGCTTAACGATTTTAACTTTGGCCATGCCGTATATAATATAGGAATAAATTATCCTTTCTAAACTATAAGGATTTCGTGGTTTTTAAGAACAACAAATAAAAAAATTACAGTAAAATCATTATAAATTGATTACATTTAAAGTCTTAATTTCGTAACCAAAAAATTAGAAAAATGAGTCATAATATTAAAGCTGGAGTAGCTACAGGAAAAGAAGTTCAAGACATTTTTAAATTCGCAAAAGAAAAAGGGTTTGCATTACCTGCAGTAAATGTTATTGGCTCAAACACGATTAATAGTGTTTTGGAAACTGCTAGAGATTTAAATGCTCCTGTAATAATTCAATTTTCTAATGGCGGAGCAGCTTTTAATGCAGGAAAAGGCTTAAGCAACGAAAATCAAAAAGCTGCAATTGCTGGTGCTGTTGCTGGAGCAAAACACATTCACTTAATGGCTGATGCTTATGGAGTTCCTGTAATTTTACATACAGATCATTGTGCAAAAAAATTATTACCATGGATTGATGGCTTATTAGATGCAAGCGAAAAACATTACAAAGAAACTGGAAAACCACTTTACAGTTCTCATATGATAGATCTATCTGAAGAACCCATTGAAGAAAATATAGAAATATGCAAAACATATCTTGAAAGAATGAGTAAAATGGGAATGACTTTAGAAATCGAACTCGGTATTACAGGTGGTGAAGAAGATGGTGTGGACAATACAGATGTGGACGATTCTAAA
>CAYRVY010000103.1:0-5032 GCA_964427695.1 uncultured Flavobacteriaceae bacterium | reverse complement strand
AAGTAAAATTAGCGACCAATTTACCATTGCTGCTGCATTTGGTAACGTTCATGGTGTGTACAAACCCGGAAATGTAAAACTAACACCAAAAATTCTTAAAAACTCACAAGAGCATATCTCACAAAAATTTAACGTTGAGCATAATCATATCGATTTTGTATTTCATGGTGGTTCTGGCTCTTCAGTAGAAGAAATAAGAGAAGCTATAGGTTATGGTGTTATAAAAATGAATATTGATACAGATATGCAATATGCATTTATGTGTGGCATTCGTGATTATTTTAAAACAAATGTAGATTATTTAAAATCGCAAATAGGGAATCCAGATGGTAGTGATGTACCAAATAAAAAGTATTATGACCCAAGAAAATGGCTTCGTGAAGGCGAAAATACTTTTGTTGAACGCTTAAAAAAAGCCTTTCACGACCTTAATAATATCAATACTTTATAAAATAATTTGGGCGTTACCACAAAATTAAAAACAAAATTTTAATTTAGCGGTCAGGCTTTCGCAACTCGCTATTTTAAAAAAAATGAGTTCAAACAAATTGCTTAATCCTTAACGCAAAACAAGATTAAGAAAAAAATCGTAAATCGTAAATCATAAATCGTAAATTATTATGGCTTGGTTTAAAAGAAAAGACAAAGGAATACAAACACCTACCGAATCTAAAAAAGATACTCCCAAAGGGTTATGGTATAAATCTCCCACAGGAAAAATAATAGATACCGACGAATTAGAAAATAATTTTTATGTAAGCCCAGAAGATGGTTATCATGTAAGAATTGGCAGTGCAGAATATTTTAAAATTCTTTTTGACGATAATACATTTAAAGAGCTTGATGCAAATCTTACCTCAAAAGACCCTTTAAATTTCAAGGATAAAAAAAAGTATA
This sequence comes from uncultured Flavobacteriaceae bacterium, assembly GCA_964427695.1. GTDB lineage: Bacteria > Bacteroidota > Bacteroidia > Flavobacteriales > Flavobacteriaceae > PRS1. The sequence continues at coordinate 4,135 of CAYRVY010000103.1, read as the reverse complement.
AAGACCGTTTAAAAGCTGCTCAAGAAAAAACCAATCTCAAAGATGCTATACGCACAGCATTTGGAAAATCTAAAGGTAAAGATATCGTTATTGCTTGTATGGACTTTAGTTTTATTGGTGGCTCAATGGGAAGTGTAGTAGGCGAAAAAATTGCTCGTGCTGCTAAATATGCTTTAAAAAATAAATTACCTTTTATTATAATTTCAAAATCTGGTGGTGCTCGTATGATGGAAGCAGCTTTATCCTTATTTCAACTCGCCAAAACATCATCAATGTTAGCACAATTAGCTGAAGCAAAAATTCCTTATATTTCTATATGTACAGACCCAACAACTGGAGGTACAACAGCATCATTTGCTATGCTAGGAGATATTAATATTGGCGAACCTGGAGCTTTAATAGGCTTTGCAGGACCACGAGTTGTACGCGACACGACAGGAAAAGAATTACCAGAAGGTTTTCAAACAGCAGAGTTTGTTAAAGAACATGGTTTCCTTGATTTTATAACTCATAGAAGAGACTTGAAAAATAAAATAAACACTTACCTCGATTTAATTTTAAATCAACCTTTGAGAGCATAAAAAAACAATCTACTGGTGTGTTTTTGTGATTTTTTATAGTAACTCAATTACGGTTTTACCTTACTTTCCTTTAAAGACAAGGGCTGAACACCCATAAAATTTTGTAAAAAAGCAGTTGCTGCCAACTCTTTTATTCTTATCTTTTTAATGTAAGATTATTCATTAGTTTAAAATATTCCTTTTAACGTTCAATATGTCAATTTTAAATTTCTTACTCATTGCTGGAGCAATACAAGGTTTTCTTTTTGTGCTATTTTCTTTTCTAACAAAAAAAAAGATAGGCAAAACAATTATTTTCTTAAATGCTACCGTTTTTTTTATTTCTGCAAATAATCTTCAAGCTTGGTTAAAAGATACTGATTATGCTTTTACAAGCTTTTTTTTAAAGAATTTAGAGATTCCATGGTATATGTTGATAACTCCTTGTTTTTACCTTTTTTTAATCCATTATCTTAAGATTGAAAAAAAAATAAAAACTTATCTAATCCTTTCCATTAGTATTTTCCTAATAGAAATTATTATTCGATTAGGATTAATAAGTTATAGTTATTCATTACTAAATAATGAGCTTATCAAAAACTATACTAGAATAAAAGAAGCACTTAATATTATATACGCATTAATTCTTTTTATAAGTGCAATAAAAATCTTATTTATAAAAAATAACCTACAAATACATGCAATTAAGTTTGGAGATTTACAATGGTTAAAACAATTTATGAGAATTGGTAGTATTATAATACTGTTTTGGTTACTTGCAATTATTATAAATTTTGTTACAAATAACCAATATCACAATTACACTTATTCTCCATTACAAGTTGGCAGTTCTTTTTTAATTTATTGGATAGGCTATCAAGGTTTGCTTAAGTATAAATTGATGCAAGATAGAATATCATTAAGAAGAGTACTCAAAAAGAAAAATATTAAAATAGAAATAGAAAATGAGAATTTAATTTCTTATAATGACGATAATACACAATTAGACGCTTTTAGAAGAACAGAAAAATACTTAATCATAAATGAAAAATTCTTGGATCCCTTTTTAAGTTTAAATAGTTTAGCTCAAGAAATGGGAATAAACGTTAGTGTTTTATCTAAACAAATAAACACCTATAGTAGTAATAATTTTTCAGATTATATTAATCAATTCAGAGTTGAAAATGCAAAACAGTTATTGATTGATAACCAATACAAACCATATACTATTATTGCCATAGGATTGGAAAGCGGATTTAATTCTAAATCTACTTTTTACACTGCCTTTAAAAAGTTTACAGGACAAACGCCAGCCGAATATAGGCTACAATACTTAAGTAAATAACACTCCGCTTTATTTAACAAAACTTGTCCTAATTTATGTAAATTAGATAATCTCGGACACTTTAATTTATTTAGGTTTATAGATTTGGATAATATCTAAAATTTATTTTATGCGTTTTATTATTGTATTCAGTTTGTTTTCAACCATTTTGTTCTCACAAGAGGATAAATTAAAATTTCATAGCATTTCTTTTTCATTTCCAAGTATTTATTTCGATAATCATACAGGAGGAATAGCATTTAGCCTAGATGTTAGCTTTAAAAAAGAGCTGCATATATATAAAATATTTGGATTAACAGGCAGTGAGTATAATCTTTCAATACTTGATCCATCAAGAAGGGAAGATTTTAATGAGATTGATTTGCTTTATGGCAGAGAATTTGGTGTAAACAAATGGCTGTATTTTGATTTTTATGGAGGAGTTGGGTTTTTTAAACAAACTATTTCTATCCCCGAAGCAATATCAGGAACAGGAGGAGGATCTTGCGGTTTTGGAGGTTTTTGTTTTAACATTCCAGACTATGAGTATAAACGAAATAGAAATTATACAATTGGACTCCCACTACAAAGTAAAATTAGATTTAAAACAGGAAAACAATTCTCTTTAGGCATACAATTACATACCAATATAAATTCAGTAAATACCATTTATAATATTGGTCTTTTCTTCCAATGGAGACTTGGGAGTAAAAACAAATAAAATCTTATCCGAGATTGTCTAATTTAGATAATCTCGGACACTTAATATATTCAAATTTGTACTTTTAACGTTAAATAAAATAAAAATATGAAATCAATTATTTTTCTATTGTGCTGTTGCGTTCTGTTTTCCAGTTGTTACAGTTATAAGAGTATTAATATGTCAGCCCATGAAATTCATGCTAATAAAAAGTATAAGATAGAAACTAAAGATACAAAAATAAAAGCTAAAATTTATAAAATAAACGACAGTACAATCACTATTATAAAAAAAGGGATTAAAACAGAAATAGCGTTATCTAACATTAAAGAAATTAAAAAACGAAAGTTTTCGTATTTAAAAACTATAAGCCTTCCAATAGTATATGTTGGATTAGGAATCGGTTATTTTGCTCTTATTCTTTCTCTTTAAGTCATAAATTAATGACAATGAATAGTATGAATTGTTTTAGGGTTTTTGCTAATAATAATTTCATCATTTGTCCTTATCATTTAACATACTTTATCAACATATAATAATTTATCTCAACTTTTAAATTAAATACTATGAAACGAACATGCTAAAAAGCTTATCACTCAAGAAAATGATTAATAGCGAACAGCATGTGACCGTTAAAAACCAATAAATATAAACATCATGAAAACAACGCTGTTAATTTTAAGCCTTATGCTACTACAAAACTGTAGTAATAACGACGACACCTTTACTCCAACATTACCACCAATAACCCAAACAGGGGCAAACACTTTTGGTGCTTATATAGATGGTAAACTTTTAGTGCCTCGTAATGGAGATGGTACTTTTAATTCTCCCTCTCCTGGTGCCGTTTATTTTGTTTCTGGAAATGTCCCAACTGATTTTAATTCCAGTTTAACCATAAACGACTATAAAAGTGGCAATGCGGGATTATTACAATTAAATATTGAAGATGTACAAAATGGAGTTGGTGAATATCCTATAAAAGAAAGTAATTGTCAAGAATGGGCTGGAGGAAATCCACCACCTACAATTAATTTACTTTGTAGATGGAAAGATGAACAAACTGGCGAAATTAAAATTTATTGCTCAATTGAGGGTACAGGAAATCTAACTATTTTAAAATATGACAGAACCAATGGTATTCTTGCTGGTACTTTTAGCTGTCTAGCCGTAAATAAAGACGACCCAAATGATATTATTGAAATTACAGAAGGTCGTTTCGACATTGTTTGGGGTACAATTAGAGATAAAGTATTCCCATAAAAAAAGGGAGTTGCTACCAACAACTCCCAACAATGCTAATCCATAAAACTCTAAAATTTTAATCAATTAACACATTCAAAATTATGAACTTTTTAAAGAAAAATTACGAAATCAAACAAAAAAATCAAAATTTAAATAAAAAATTCTTCACCTCTATTTTATTACTACTGGTATTTACAACTGCATTTAGTCAAATGAAGAGAATTGACAGTATGCTTGTCAATATAGATAAAACTAATTTTACAACAAACATTCTTTATGAAAGAACTACACCTTGGTCAAAACTAA
>CAYRVY010000102.1:0-6879 GCA_964427695.1 uncultured Flavobacteriaceae bacterium | reverse complement strand
CTTCTTATAGAACTTATTACTCATGTTTTAGAGCAAGGACATTTTAATCCAAAAGAAATAAATGACGACTTTTCTGAAGGTGTTTTTGAACATTATTTAACACAAATCGACCCTTTTAAAAGATATTTTTATCAGTCTGATATAAATGAATTCGCAGCTTATAAAACAAAAATTGACGATCAAATAACAGCATACGACTTATCATTTTTTAACCTTACATACAAACGTTTGTTACAACGCATTGATGAATCTAAAGAAACTTACAAAGAAATTTTAGCACAACCTTTTGATTATAGTATAGATGAAGATTTCAATGCAGACTATGAGAATGTCAAATATGTAAAATCAAGAAAAGAAATGAAAGAGCGCTGGAGAAAACAGCTTAAATTTTCTGCTATTGCAAATTATCACGACCTTGTTTTAGAAAATGAAACCGAGAGTAATAGAAATAAAAAATTGAGTGTTGAGGATTTGAATAACTTAAATGATGTTGAAAGAGAAAAAATAGTTAACCCAATAGAAGAAGGTAAATTTGTTTTTAAAACTGAAGCAGAATTAGAGCAAGAAGCTCGTGATGCTGCATTACGTTCTTTGGATGAGCTTTATTATTTTATGGATGACAGACAGCGTAAAGACTGGTTTTCGGTTTACATAAACGCTATTGTAGAGGAGTTTGATCCACACACTTTTTATTTTGCTCCCGAAGATAAAGATCGTTTTGATGTTGCCATGTCTGGGAATTATGAAGGCATTGGAGCAAGACTTCAAAAAAGAATGGATAATATAACTATTAACGAAGTGATTTCTGGAGGTCCAGCTTGGAGACAAAATAAATTAGAAGTTGGAGACATCATTTTAAAAGTACGGCAAGAAGAAGAAGAAGAAGGAGTTAATGTTGTTGGTATGCGTCTATCAGATGCTATAAAATTTATTAAAGGTCCAAAAGGAACCAAAGTTATTTTAACGCTTAAAAAAGTAGATGGTACTATTGAAGACTTGTCTATTCCTCGTGATATTGTAGAACTTGAAGAAACCTATGCGAAATCATCAACGGTAATTAAGGACGACAAAACTTTTGGAGTAATCAATCTTCCGAGATTTTACGTAGATTTTCAAGATTATAAGAAACGCAATGCTGCAAGCGATATTAAAAAAGAAATAGAACGTTTAAAGACTGAAGGTATAGAAGGCCTTGTTCTGGATTTAAGAAACAATGGTGGAGGTTCGTTACGAGTAGTTGTTGACTTGGTAGGATTATTTATTAAAGAAGGTCCAGTTGTACAAGTTAAAACTGCAGGTGAACGAAAAGAGATATTAGAAGATAAAGATAGATCTATTGTTTGGGATGGTCCTTTAGTTATTTTAGTTAATGAACTCTCTGCTTCAGCTTCCGAAATTCTCGCAGCAGCAATGCAAGATTATAAAAGAGCTATTGTAATAGGGAGTAAACATACCTTTGGCAAAGGAACAGTTCAAAATGTATTAGACCTAAATCGTATGGTTAGAAATAACACAAGTGGAGATATGGGAGCACTTAAATTTACAACACAAAAATATTACAGAATTAATGGTGGTTCTGTTCAATTAAAAGGCGTAAAAAGCGATGTTGTAGTTCCAGATCGATATAGTTATATAGATATTGGCGAAAGAGATCAAGATAATCCTTTGCCTTGGGATAAGATTGATGCTACAGATTTTACTCTTTGGAATAGTTACTTTGATTATGATTCAACTATTAAAAAAAGTAAAGAAAGAATGGCTAATAGTGAACAACTAAAGTTAATTGATGAAAACGCAAAATGGATTAAAAAGATTAGAGATAAAGATTTATATTCTTTAAATTATAATACATATAAGTCTAAATTAGATCTTAATGAAGAAGAAGCAAAACGTTTTGAAAAAATTTCAGACTATCAAACAAATCTTACATTTACATCGCTTCCTTATGAAGTGGCTTTGATGGAGAAAGATTCTGTTTTAAAACAAAAACGAGAGCGTTGGCATGTAAATTTGAGTAAGGATGTATATGTAGAAGAAGCACTTAATGTATTAAATGACCTTAAAATGACTTATGGTAAAACAAAAGTAGCCACTTCAACTACTATTAAAGATTAAATAATTATTATAAAAAAGAGATTTTTAAAATGAATCGTTTTTTTTTATGGTTATAAACTTGGTGGATATTTTTCCATAATTTTAGAAACAAACTCTCTAAATCGTGCTTCTTTTTTCTCCATATTTCTTGTGACTAGATAACCGGTTCCCATACCTTGCCAAACGAGTTCTTTTTTATCGGCATCAATTAAATCTATATAAAGAGTTCCTTCGGTAGAAGTAGAAACACTATTATAATAAGGGTTTCCCCAATAAAACGGACTCCATCGCCAGCCATAACCATAGCCATGAAATCCATGGTTATAAATATTTACTTTTTGGCGAGATTTTGTAAAGATACTTACCAGTAAGTCTGGATTTTCAGATTTTTTAAATCCTTTAGCTAATAACTCTGCTTCTATAGCTCGAAGAATCCTACGTTTGTCTAAATCACTGATTTCTGCTTTATCTATTCCAGTTTTAAAGAATGCAAAGGTTTTATAGTCGTTAAAATTTACACCTTTATCATAATCTGCTGCAACTCTAACCGAACTGCAAGATGTTACTGCTATTAATAACAGTAAAAGAGGTAATGCTTTTAATAATCTTTTCATAGCTTTTGTTTTTTGTGTTAATTATTATAACGAGTTTAATAATTCTTCTTCAACTATGTTAGGTAATGTAATTTTTAAGTTAGGTTCTATTTCCATAGCACGTTTAATTGAGAAAACAGCTTCTTCATTTCTTGCCCAACTTCGTCTGGCAATTCCATTGTTTACATCCCAATACAACATAGATTTTAAGCGTCTTTCAGCATCTTTACTACCATCAAGAACCATACCAAATCCACCATTAATAACTTCTCCCCAGCCAACACCTCCACCATTATGAATACTTACCCAAGTTGCTCCTCTAAAGCTGTCTCCAATTACATTTTGTATTGCCATATCTGCTGTAAATTGAGAGCCATCATAAATATTTGAGGTTTCACGATAAGGAGAATCGGTTCCAGAAACATCGTGATGGTCACGACCTAAAACGATATAGCCAATTTGATTCTTGGAAATAGCAGTATTAAAGGCTTCGGCAATTTTCATTCGTCCTTCAGCATCTGCATATAAAATCCTTGCTTGTGAACCCACAACTAATTTATTCTCTTGCGCAGCTTTTATCCATTGGATATTATCAGCCATTTGTTGCTGAATTTCTTCTGGAGAATCCCTCTTAATTTCTTCAAGTACATTGCAAGCAATAGCATCCGTTTTTTCTAAATCTTTAGGGTTTCCTGAAGTGCAAACCCAACGAAAAGGCCCAAAGCCATAATCGAAACACATTGGTCCCATAATATCTTGCACATAACTCGGATATGCCCATCTCTCGTTTTCTTCCCCAAGGGAAGAGAGGGTTTGCTTATTTACAAAATTACCTTTAGAATCCTTATAAATAATAGCTCCAGCACGAGAAGCCTCTAATAAAAAAGCATTACCATAATCAAAAAAGTAAGTGCCTTTTCTGGAGTGCTTATTTATTGCAGTAGTATGACGACGGAGAGTTTCCTGTACTTTTTCTTTAAACAAATCCGGATTGTTTGCCATCATCTTATTAGCTTCTTCAAAGCTTAATCCAACAGGATAATAACCTCCAGCCCAAGGATTATGCAATGAAGTTTGATCGCTTCCTAAATCTATATAAACATTGGCTTCATCAAATTTTTCCCAAACATCAACAACATTTCCAAGGTATGCTATAGATAAAATTTCATTGTTAGCTTTTGCTTTTTCAACACGAGTAACCAATTCATCTAAATTAAAAATAACTTCATCTACCCAGCCTTGAGAAAGACGTGTTTGTACTGCTTTTTCATTAACCTCAGCACAAACGGTAATGCAGCCTGCAATATTACCTGCTTTGGGTTGAGCGCCAGACATTCCGCCTAAACCAGAAGTTACAAAAAGATGACCATTTGGTGTTTTTCCTATTTTTCTAAACCCATTTAATAAGGTTATCGTAGTACCATGAACAATACCTTGCGGACCAATATACATGAAGCTACCAGCTGTCATTTGTCCATATTGTGTCACTCCAAGTGCATTATATTTTTCCAAATCATCTTGTTTTGAATAATTTGGAATCATCATACCATTGGTCACTACAACTCTTGGTGCTTCTTTATGAGAAGGGAATAAACCCATTGGATGTCCAGAATACATAACGAGCGTTTGCTGGTTATTCATCTGAGCAAGATATTTCATCGTCAATAAATACTGTGCCCAATTTTGAAATACTGCTCCATTACCTCCATAAGTAATTAATTCGTGAGGATGTTGTGCAACTTCATGATCCAAATTATTCTGAATCATGAGCATAATAGCTGCTGCTTGTTTTGATTGCGCAGGATATTCATCTATAGGTCGCGCATACATTTTATAGTCTGGACGAAATCGATACATGTAAATACGTCCGTAAGTATCTAACTCATGCTTAAATTCTTTAATTAATTCAGGATGATGTTTTTTGTTGAAATATCGTAACGCATTTTTTAAAGCGAGTTTTTTTTCTTCTTTAGTTAAGATGTCTTTGCGTTTTGGGACGTGATTTATAGATAGATCGTAAAGTTTTGGTTGAGGTAAATGGTTTGGAATACCTTCTAATAGTTGTTCTTTAAAAGTCATTGTATCTATTTGCATTACTTTTTAATAATTGTCCCGTCCCGATAACTATCGGGAGCTATTGGGATGTGTTTTTATCATATCCGTAAGGGCAATGTCTGCAATTACTTTCGCAGCAATGCCCACGTTTTAAGTGGTATTGTTTGGTAAAACAACGATAGCCTTCAGGTGTAAAGTAATAATCGCCATCTTCTATTGGGACAAACTCCTTCATATATCACAAAGATAATGTAAATTCGAATGATTTTTAAGCCTAGTTGAAATATGATTTTTAATCTTGAAAAAAGTATTAACCAGCATATAAGTTTACCAACTGAATGTGGTGTAGAATTGTATATAAAACGGGAGGATAAAATCCATCCTCATATTTCGGGGAATAAATACAGAAAACTGAAGTATAACCTTTTAGAAGCTGAAAGATTAGGCTTTAAAACACTTTTGACTTTTGGAGGAGCTTATTCTAATCATATTTCAGCAGTTGCATCAGTTGGTAAAACATTTGGATTTCAAACTATTGGAATTATTAGAGGCGAAGAGTTGGCTTCAAAAATTCAAGATAATCCAACATTGAGGTTTGCTCAATCCTGTGGTATGCAGTTTAAGTTTGTAACTCGTAGTGATTACAGAGAGAAGGCTTCCGAAGCATTTATAAAAGATTTAAAAGAAGAATTTGGAGCGTTTTATTTAATTCCAGAAGGAGGAACCAATGCGCTAGCCATTAAAGGTTGTGAAGAAATTTTAACTGAAACTGATACGGATTTTAATTATGTGTACTGTGCAGTTGGAACTGGAGGGACTATTTCCGGGCTTATTAACAGTTCAAAATTCAATCAAAAAACTTTAGGTTTTCCAGCATTAAAAGGAGTGTTTTTAACTAAAGATATTAGTAAATTTGTAAATTGTAATAACTGGGAGATAATTACGAAGTATCACTTTGGAGGTTATGCTAAAATAAACCGTGAATTGGTTGCGTTTATTAATCAATTTAAAAAAGAGCATCATATTCCGTTAGATTCTGTTTATACAGGAAAAATGATGTATGGAATATTAGATATGATATATAAAAATAAATTCCCTAGAGGTTCAAAAATTTTAGCGATTCATACTGGAGGATTACAAGGTATTGAAGGTATGAATATGAGATTAAAAGAAAAGGAATTACCAATAATTAAATGATTAGAACACTAAAAATACTATTAGTTTTTGTTTTAGGCGTAGTAGTAATTAGTTGTGGTGCAAGAAAAAAAGCAATTACAAAAAATTCTAAAACCAAAACTGACAAACCTATAGAGGTAGTTGAAGAAGTTAAAACGGATTCACCTAAAATAATCCCGACAGTAATTAATAGTACAGCTCACTATATTTCAGTTTATAAAGATATTGCGATGGAAGAAATGCGAATCTACAATATTCCAGCAAGTATTACTTTAGCACAAGGTATTTTAGAATCTGGTTCAGGAAAAGGGACTTTAGCAGTTAAAGCCAATAATCATTTTGGAATTAAATGCCACAATTGGAAAGGAGCAAAAGTGTATCACGATGATGATAAACGACAGGAATGTTTCAGAAAATATGATTCAGCACTAACATCGTTCAGAGATCATTCAGAGTTTTTGGCACATCGGAAACGCTATGCGAGTTTATTCAATTTAAAAAAAGAAGATTACAAATCTTGGGCAAAAGGTTTGAGAAAAGCAGGTTATGCAACCGATAAAAAATACTCGGAAAAGCTTATTAGTTTAATAGAGCGTTATGAGTTGTATAAATACGACAAAGAAGTTTTAGGAAAAGAATATAATAAAGCTAAAACCGAAGCAATTACACACACAGTTGTAAAAGGAGATACTTTATATTCCTTATCACGAAAATATAACACTTCGGTAGACACGATAAAAAGCATGAACAATTTAACATCAAACAATTTAAAAATCAACCAAATTCTTATCATAAAATCTAATTAAAGTATGATTTATAAAAGGAGTAGTGCATTATTTGCTGAAGCTGAAAAAGTAATTCCTGGAGGTGTTAATTCTCCTGTTAGAGCCTTTAAGGCAGTTGGAGGAACACCAATTTTTGTAAAAGAAGCCAAAGCTGCTTATCTCTATGATGAAGATGG
>CAYRVY010000101.1:5707-6998 GCA_964427695.1 uncultured Flavobacteriaceae bacterium | reverse complement strand
ATGAAGAAAAAACAAAAGAAGTAAAATGGCACGAAGTAGCACCAACAGGGAAAATGGATCTCGTAGTAGATCTTAATTTCAGGATGGATTCATCAGCATTGTATTCAGATATTGTTTTACCAGCAGCATCATGGTACGAAAAGGATGACCTTAATAGTACAGATATGCATTCCTTTATTCATCCGCTTTCTGCAGCCATTGCTCCAGTGTGGGAATCAAAATCTGATTGGGATATTTTCAAAGAAATTGCTAAAAAAACAAGCGAACTTTCCAAAAAATACCTTTCAGAAACACAAATTGATATTGTTACATCTGCAATTGCTCATGATTCTAAAGGAGAAGTTTCTCAAAAAGATATTAAAGATTGGTATCTCGGAGAATGTGAAGCAATTCCTGGTAAAACAATGCACGGTATTTCAGTTGTAAAAAGAGATTATCCAAAAATTTATGAAAAGTTTTGTGCTTTAGGGGAAGGTGTAAGAAACAATGGTTTAGGAGCGCATGGAAACCATTATATGTGTGCTGATGAGTATGACGAAATGTTAGAATCTAATCATTTTCCAACCATTAAAATAGGTAATAAAAAATATCCTTCCATAACTGAAGCTGTAGAAGCTGCAAATGTTGTATTACACCTGTCCTCATTAACTAATGGATCTCTTACCGTAAGAGCATACGAAAATATGGAGAAAAAGACAGGTATGCCATTAGTAGATCTTGCAAATGGAAATAAAGATTTCAGATTAGATTTTAAAGATTTACAATCACAACCTAGAAGATATTTAACTTCTCCTGTTTGGTCAGGGTTAATGAATGATGGGAGAGCTTACGCTGCTTATACTTATAATGTAGAACGATTAGTGCCTTGGAGAACACTCACAGGAAGACAGCATTTTTATTTAGACCACGAAATGTATATCGCTTATGGCGAACATTTACCAACCTATAAACCATCCCCAAGTCCTGAAGTATATGGAGATTTAAAAGAAACTTTAAAAGGTAAAAGTATGGCAAAGGCATTAAATTGTCTAACACCTCATGGTAAATGGCATATACACTCTACTTATATGGATAACCTTAGAATGTTAACACTATCAAGAGGCATGGAACCTTGCTGGATAAGTGAACCTGATGCAGAAGAAATGGGTATTAAAGATAACGATTGGGTAGAAGTACACAATGATAATGGCACCTATTGTACAAGAGCTGTGGTAAGTTCTAGAATTCCTAAAGGAGTTTGTATTATTTATCACACAGTTGAAAGAACAATAAGCATACCTAAATCTCAATT
>CAYRVY010000101.1:0-5607 GCA_964427695.1 uncultured Flavobacteriaceae bacterium | reverse complement strand
TTAGATAAATGTATTGGATGCCATACATGTTCAATAGCTTGTAAAAATATTTGGACAGATAGAAAAGGTGCTGAATACATGTGGTGGAATAATGTTGAAACCAAACCAGGTACGGGTTACCCAACCAAATGGGAAAATCAAGAAATATATAAAGGTGGTTGGGAAAAAAGTATGGGAAAGATTCGTTTAAAAGGATCTGGAAAAGCCAAAGGCTTACTAAATATTTTTCATAACCCACACTTACCTGTTATTGATGATTACTATGAACCCTTTACGTATAAGTATTTAAACTTAATAGAGTCTCCAGAAAAAGACACTCAGGTTACAGCCAGACCAGTTTCACTTATAACAGGAAAACCCATTGATATAAAAATGGGACCAAACTGGGATGACGATTTAAGTGGTACGCCAGATTTCGCTCGTAATGATCCAAACTTTAAAAACTTATCTGCAGGAGAACAAGAAGCAATGTTCCAATTGGAGCGTATGGCAATGTTCTACTTACCTAGAATATGTAATCACTGTTTAAACCCTGCTTGCGTAGGATCTTGCCCTTCAAGAGCTATCTATAAAAGAGGAGAAGATGGTGTAGTTCTTATAAATCAAAATGTTTGTAGGGCTTGGAGAATGTGTGTTACCGCTTGTCCGTATAAAAAATCATATTACAATTGGGACACTGGAAAATCTGAAAAATGTATTCTTTGTTACCCAAGATTAGAAGTTGGTGAAGCTCCTGCTTGTATGCACTCTTGTGTAGGACGTATTAGATACCTAGGCGTATTGCTTTACGATGCAGATCTAATTGAAGCTGTTGCAACATCTGATGATGAAGATTTAATTAAAAGACAAATGGATATGATTTTAGATCCATTTGACCCTAAAGTAATAGCTTCTGCTAAAAAAAATGGTATCGCCGATTCTACTCTCAAAGCAGCACAACAATCTCCAACGTATAAGTTTGTAAAAGAATGGGGAATGGCACTACCGCTTCATCCTGAGTTTAGAACATTACCAATGTTATTTTATGTTCCACCTCTATTACCTGTAATGGCAACTTTAAGCAAAAATGATGTAGAATCACAAAAAGATACATTAAATCCAATTTCTAAGTTTTGGGAAAGAGCAACAAAATACGATACTTCTATGGATAGCATTTTTGGAACTGTTGATGATGCCCGTATGCCTCTTAAATACCTTGCTAATTTATTTAGTAATGGAGATGAGGAATTAATAAAAAAAACCTTAAAAAAGCTAATGGTCATTCGGTTACATCGAAGAGATGTTACGGTTGGAGATTTGAATAAAGAAATGGTTGCTGAAAGCCTTAAAGAAGTAGGATTTGATACAGAAATGGCAGATGCTGTCTATTATTTAACATCCTTAGCGAAATTTGATGACCGTTTTGTGATTCCTGCAGCACATAGAGAACAAGCTATAGAAATGGCTGAGTTTACAGGAGATAGAAAAGGAAATGTTGGTTTTGGATTTGTAGAAAAACCTGCTCGCGGACTTTAATTAATTGATATGAAAAAACAACTATTAGATTATGCTAAAATTTCCAATCTGTTTGTCTTCCCTCAAAATGAAGACTACGTTGGTAGAGTAAAAGATATTCAACAATATTTTGATAGAGTATTACCTTATGTTGGTAATATATTACAACCTTTTACAGATGTAATTAGCAGTGTTACAAAACATGAGTTAGAAGACCTTTATTTAAGATCATTTGAGGTACAGTCTATTACAACATTAGATATTGGATATGTAGTATTTGGAGACGATTATAAAAGAGGAGAACTACTAGTAAACCTTAATAAAGAATACCAAACGTATCGCATTAACTGTGGCAATGAGCTGGCCGATAACCTAGCAAATATTTTAAAATTAATAAATGTACTTGAAGATTCTAACTTAGTTGATGATTTGGTAAATATGATAATTGCTCCTGCTTTAACTAAAATGATTGAAGGGTTTGGAGAAGACCAAATTGCAGCAAAAGAAAAAATATACCTAAAGCACCATAAAACCTTGCTACTAAAGCACAAATCTTTTACCATATATAGACATGCTCTTATTGCTTTATACAAGGCATTGGATTATGATTTTAATATTAAAATACAAAAAAAACCGCAACAATCAGAAGGTTTTTTAAGTTCAATAAAGCAAGAAATAAAACTAGAATCCTAACTAATAAACTTGAAATGGACACATTTAACAACTTCTTTTTTATCGCATTACCATATATTGCATTCGCAGTATTTTTAATAGGTACTATTTTAAGGTATAGATTGCAAAAATTTAAGGTCTCTTCCTTATCGTCTCAATTTTTGGAAAGCAGAAAATTATTTTGGGGATCTATCCCATTTCATTTTGGACTTTTAATCTTATTTTTTGGTCACCTTATTGCATTTCTTATTCCAAGGAGTATTATTCTGTGGAACAGTAACCCTTTAAGATTATTATTTTTAGAAATTTCTTCATTTATAGCTGCAATATGCGTTTTTATTGGGTTAATCTTATTGTTTATTAGAAGAATTACAGATAATCGGGTTAAAATTGTTACTAGTAAAATGGACATATTTATTGTATTACTTTTATTAGTTCAGATATTTACAGGTATGTACACTGCCCTATTTTTTAGATGGGGGAGTTCTTGGTTTGCAAGTGTTATTTCACCGTATTTAAAATCTATTTTTACATTTAGCCCTGATATTGCCGCGGTAAGCACTATGCCACTTATATTTCAATTACATGTAATTGGGGCTTTTTTGATTATTTTAATGACACCATTTACACGTTTAGTACACTTCCTTGTTTATCCATTAAACTATTTATGGAAACCTTATCAGCAAGTAATTTGGAATTGGAATAAAAGAAAAGTTAGAAGTCCAAAAACGCCTTGGTCTATACATCGTCCAAAAAATAATTAATTTTTAGAATAACTAATCATATCTTAAAAGAAATATATGGAACAATTAGAACCAAGATTGCTTAATTTTAAAGATCCTAGTATTAGAACATTACACCTCACTTGGATAGCATTCTTCCTGACATTTGTTGTTTGGTTTAATGTAGCTCCAATATTAACAAAAATGTTAGATCAATTTGAATGGCTAACTAAAGAAAATATAAAATCTATTATTTTATGCAACGTTGCCCTAACAATACCTGCCCGAGTTGTAGTTGGAAATTTAATAGATCGCTATGGTCCTAGAAGAATTTTTGCAGGATTAATGGTCTTAACCGTTATTCCTGGTTTATTATTTGCGTTTGGAAACTCACTTACTGTACTCACTGTATCTAGACTTTTTTTAGGCATAATAGGGGCTGGTTTTGTAATTGGTATTAAAATGACTGCAAATTGGTTTACACCAAAATATATTGGAAGAGCAGAAGGATTTTACGCAGGTTGGGGTAACTTTGGTTCTGCAGCAGCAGCAGCATTAGTTCCTTTCTTTGCTTTCTCCATCATAGGAGGCGAAAATGGTTGGAGATGGTCTTTGGCTATTACAAGTATTATGTGTGGAGTGTATGGTGTATTTTATTTTTTCGCAGTAAAAGATCATCCAGAAGGTATTGAGATTAAACAAAAGAAAGGAAAATTAGAACCATTGCCAATTTCTTCAATAAAAGACTTAGTACAATACTGGTTTTGGCAATTCCCATTATTTGGGGCAATAGGCTTAGTTGTCTTTAATTTACATAAACAACAGGTTGATGGTCAGGCTATGTTAAGCTGGACAACAGTTTATATAATGTGGGCAGTGTTATTTCTTATTTATCTAATGGACGTAATTAAAGTAACAAAACATAACTTACCTAAAATAAAAGCAGGTATTCCAGAAAAAGATAGATATAGCTTTGGTAGTATAGGAGCTTTAAATTCAACATATTTTGCCAATTTTGGAGCAGAACTAGCAATTGTTTCTATGTTACCTATGTTTTTCTATCAAGTATTTAGCACTTTGCTTGATGCCAGTGGCGGTAAAATAGTTACTATAGAAATGGCTGGGTTGATTGCAGGTTCTTTTGCCGTTATCAATCTGGTAGCCCGTCCATTAGGAGGTTTGATTTCAGATAAAATGGGCAATAGAAAAAAAACAATGCTATTTTATATGGGAGGAATAGTGATAGGATTTTTATTAATGGCTTTTATTGCTAAATATGGTACTATTAATGGTGTTACAGGAGAAAGAACGTTATTACCATTACACAATACAATAACTTGGTTAATTGTATCAATAGTAATTACCATGTTTGCCTCCT
Source organism: uncultured Flavobacteriaceae bacterium (assembly GCA_964427695.1). Classification (GTDB taxonomy): domain Bacteria; phylum Bacteroidota; class Bacteroidia; order Flavobacteriales; family Flavobacteriaceae; genus PRS1. Next base: position 1,341 of record CAYRVY010000101.1, on the reverse strand, counting down.
TTTTTGTACAAGGAGCTGAAGGCGCAACATTTGCTATGATTCCAACTATTAAAAAAGATATGACTGGGCGTATTGCCGGAATGGCAGGAGCTTACGGAAATGTTGGCGCTGTATCCTATCTATTCTTATATACAATGATGGATGAAAAAACTTTTTTGTTTATACTTTCCGCAGGAGCCTTTATAAGCTTATTATATACCGCCTATGCACTTAAAGAACCAAAAGGAGCTTTTGAAGATAAATTATAATAGTATTATTAAAAAAACAAACAATATATATGCCAGTAAATATTAAAGATTGGAACGTAGAGGATGAATCTTTTTGGAATTCCAAAGGAAAAAAAATTGCAAATAGAAATCTTTGGTCATCAATTCCTGCTTTACTTCTCGCATTTTCTGTTTGGATTATGTGGGGTGTACTAATAAAGTATATGAAAGAATTTGGTTTTACTTTTGGAATGCTTGAAGGGCTTATTCAAGGTTCCGAAGAATATATAGCAAAACTCAAAGAAATTAATAACTTGTATTATACCTTGCCTGCTATAGCAGGATTATCTGGAGCAACATTAAGACTCTCTAATTCCTTTCTAATTTCTTTAGGAGGTGGTAGAAATGTTATATTTATTACCACAGCACTTCTTCTTATTCCTGCTATTGGTACAGGAATGGCACTTAGTGATATTAATACGCCTTATCTGTTTTTTGCTGTAATGGCATTACTGTCTGGATTTGGAGGAGGTAACTTTTCATCTTCAATGAGTAATATTAGTTTCTTTTTCCCTAAAAAAATTCAAGGTTATGCCCTAGGAATGAATGCAGGGCTTGGGAATCTTGGCGTTGGTGTTATGCAGAAAGTAATACCATTGGTAGTAACCCTTTCCTTGTTTGGAGGTACTGCAGGTTCTATTGCAACCGCAAAAGGAGCTCCTTTTGAAGGTTTACAAAATGCTGCTTGGGTTTGGGTTCCTCTTATTGTATTAGCTACATTGGGTGCTTTTTTTAGAATGAATAATATAGCAACCGGAACACCAAGTTTACCAAATACAGTAAAAGGTATATCAAAAACACTCTATATGGTGCTTCTTAGTTTAATTGCAACTTCCATAGGAGCATTTATGCTAATTGGACTTCCATGGGAAGATTGGGGAATGAAAAACACTGCTATGTGGATAGTTCTTCCAATTGTTGTTGTTCTTTCTGTTTTTCTTATGAAGAATGCCACACCAAGAGAAATAAAACAAAACCTTAAAAAGCAATTTTCAATACTTAATGATAAGCATAATTGGATTATGACTATTATTTATGTTATGACATTTGGTTCGTTTATTGGGTATTCTATGGT
>CAYRVY010000100.1:0-7026 GCA_964427695.1 uncultured Flavobacteriaceae bacterium | reverse complement strand
CAAACTCTAATTTAAAACCTTTAAAATTTATTAAATCGAATTGAAAATTAAACTAATATACCTACTTGTCTTTGTTCTAACCCAATTTAGTGCAGTTTGTCAAAATAAAATTGATATCAAGGCTGTGTTTGATATTGAACAAAACCAAATACAAATAATCCAAAGTATAGAATATAAAAACACAACAAACGACACATTAAATACCATTTATTTAAACGATTGGAGTCATAGTTACTCAACCAAAAATACACCTTTAGCAAAACGTTTTTCGGAAGAATACAGTACTAAATTTCATTTTGCAGAAAATGAAGATAGAGGGTACACAGCTATAGCTTCTTTAACTAACAGTAGTAACACTAATTTAACATTCGAGCGTTTAACATTACATCCAGATGTTATAAAAGTAGAATTGGCAAATTCATTACTACCTAATAGTAGCTATAATTTAAAATTAGTTTATACTGTTCAAATCCCGAAAGACAAGTTTACACGATATGGAGCGACATCGTTGCAAGATTATAATTTAAAATATTGGTACATAACTCCAGCAGTATATAATGGCAGTTGGCATTATTACAGTAATAAAAATCTAGACGATCTTTATGTTCCAAAAGCTGATATTAATTTGCAAATTGAATTTCCAAGAAACTATGTTATAACCACTGAATTAGATCTTATAAATACCGTACAAAACACTAATACACAAACCGTTTTACTTTCTGGCAAAGATCGTATTGACAGTAAATTATTTTTAAATAAATTACCTGTTTATAAAACCATACAAACCGATAATTTTTCTCTCATTTCTAATATTACTGAAAAGAATTTAGCAGCAACAGATAAAGCTATAATTACAGATAAAATTACTAGTTTTATTTCTAAATATTTGGGAGATTATCCTCATAAAAAACTTATAGTTTCTGAAATTGATGCCAAAAAAAACCCTATTTATGGCTTAAATCAATTACCAGAATTTATTAGACCTTTCCCTATACATTTTCAATTTGAGTTAAAGCTATTAAAAAATACTCTTGGTAACTATCTTGATAATACATTGCTTTTAAACCCAAGAAAAGAACAATGGTTAAAAGATGGTATTCAAATTTATTTTTTAATAAAATATATTGAAGACTATTATCCAGACATGAAGCTTTTAGGGTCAATAGCCAATGTATGGGGAATTAGATCTTTTCATGCTGCCAATTTAAAATTTAATGAACAATACGGTTTGGTTTATATGCATATGGCTAGAACAAATCGGGATCAGCCATTAAATATGCCAAAAGATTCGCTATTAAAATTTAATGAAAATTTAGCCAACAAATATAAAGCTGGAATTGGACTAAAATATTTAGATGATTATATTAATGAAGATATTTTAGAAACAACAATTAAGTCTTTTTTAGTACAGAATAAAGTAAAAAAAACAACAGTGAAAGATTTTGAAAGTTATCTAAAATCTCAAACAACCAAAAATATAGATTGGTTTTTTGAAGATTTTGTAACTACAAGAAAGAAGATTGATTTTAAAATTAAAAATGTTAAAAAGACTAACGATTCTATTACTTTAACTATAAAGAATAAGCGCAAAAACAAAATGCCTGTATCTCTGTTTATACTTAGAGACGATTCAATTATTTCTAAAACCTGGATTAATAATATTAATGGTAAAAAAACTTTAACCATACCAAAAAACAATGCTAATAAACTGGTATTAAATTATGACAATACCATACCTGAATTTAACTTAAGAGATAACTGGAAATCTTTAAAAGGGTTCTTTTTTAACAATAAACCATTACAATTAAGGCTCATAAAAGATGCTGAAAACCCTTATTACAATCAAGTTTTCCTAATGCCAATAATAGAATTTAGAAACATTTATGATGGTCTAATTTTAGGAACAAGACTGCATAATAAAACCTTATTAAGAAAAGGGTTTAATTATAGATTTGCTCCGCTATATGGTACAAGATCAAAATCATTAACAGGTGGAGGAACAATAACCTATTTACAATATCTAGAAGACAAAAACCTTTATAATATTACCTTCGGGCTTACTGGTAATTATACTTCATTTGCACCCGATTTATTTGTTAGAAGAATCACTCCTTTCTTAACTTTTAATTTTAGAGATAATACCGACTTTAGGTCAAATAAATTTCAATCTCTAAACTTTAGATATATAGATATTATAAGAGATGAAGATATTAATAACATATCAGATAATACAGAGCCAGATTACAAAGTATTTAATGCTCGATATATTAATACTAATCCTGGATTGATAAATTATTACAAGTGGTTTACAGATTTTCAATTATCAAAAGGCTTTGGAAAACTATCTTTTAATTATGAATATCGCAAGTTATTTGAAAGTAACAGGCAATTAAATATTCGCTTTTTTGTTGGTGCATTTTTATATAATAATAATCCAATAGACTCAAATTTTTTTAGTTTTGCTTTAGACAGACCAACAGATTATTTATTCGATTATAATTATTTGGGAAGATCTGAAGCTTCAGGTATCTTTAGTCAGCAAATAATAATTGCCGAAGGAGGTTTTAAATCTAAATTAGATACGCCTTTTGCAAATCAATGGATTTCTACCTTTAATATTAGTACAAGTATATGGAATTATATACAAGCCTATGGAGATATAGGTCTTGTAAAAAACAAACATCAAAATGCAAAATTTGTTTACGATTCTGGAATACGACTTAATTTAGTAACCGATTATTTTGAAATTTATTTTCCAATCTATTCAAGTTTGGGTTGGGAAATAGGCAATCCAAATTACGATCAAAGAATACGTTTTCTTTTTACAGTAGACCCAGAAGTCTTACTCGGCTTGTTTAGACGAAAGTGGTATTAAGAATATGATTGCCTGATTTTGAATTATTCTTAATAAAAATTATCTTTCTTTGTTTTTAATATATTATTATCACAAAACAGTTGTTTTTGTTGAATATTTGCTATGTATTTAACAAACGAAGACCTTGCTAAAACCATAAAATTTGAGTAAATTAGCAGCTTGACTTAATCAATATTTAATGCAAATAGATCCTGAAATAGCTTCTAACATTTCGTACAATGATTTTAAATTAGAAATTATTAACGATTACACAATAGCTGTAACAAGTAGAGAGTGTAGCTTATTAGGAAGGCGAGAAGTTCTTACAGGAAAAGCAAAATTTGGAATTTTTGGAGATGGTAAAGAAATTCCGCAACTGGCTTTTGCAAAAGCCTTTAAAAATGGCGATTTCAGGTCTGGTTATTACAGAGATCAAACCTTTATGATGGCAATTGGAGAGCTTACTGTTTTACAATTTTTTGCAGGATTATATGCACATACCGAAATTAAAGCCGACCCAATGAGTGCTGGCAGACAAATGGGAGGGCATTTTGGCACACATAGTTTAGATAATAACTATAATTGGAAAGACCTTACAAAGCAAAAAAACTCTAGTGCAGATGTGTCTCCTACAGCTTCTCAAATGCCAAGATTGTTAGGTTTAGCTCAAGCTTCAAAAATTTATAGAAATGTAAAAGGAATAGATTCCACAAACTTTTCAGTAAATGGTAACGAAGTCGCTTGGGGAACTATTGGTAACGCAAGTACAAGCGAGGGTTTATTTTTTGAAACTATAAATGCTGCAGGTGTTTTACAAGTACCAATGGTAATGAGTGTTTGGGATGATGAATACGGAATTTCTGTTCATGCAAAACATCAAACTACAAAAGAAAATATTTCAGAGATATTAAAAGGTTTTCAGCGTGACGAAAATTCAAACGGTTACGAAATTTTTAGAGTAAAAGGCTGGGATTATCCTTCATTAATAGATACCTACCTAAAAGCTGGGCAAATTGCCCGTAATAAACATATTCCTGTTTTAATTCATGTGTCCGAATTAACACAACCTCAAGGACATTCAACTTCGGGCTCACAAGAACGCTATAAAAGCTCAGAACGTTTAGAATGGGAAAAAGAGTTTGATTGCATTGTAAAAATGAGACAATGGATTATTGAAAATGATTATGCCACAGAAGAAGAATTAATTAATCTTGATAAAAAACTTAAAAAAGAAGTTAGAGAACAAAAAAAAATTGCCTGGAATAATTTTCTGACACCTATGCTTAAAGACCGTAATGAGCTTATTAATTTATTGCAAAATGTAGCAGAAAAAACGTCTAATAAAGTCTTTGTGGTAAAAATTATTAGCGTTTTAAGTGCTATTGATGAGCCTATACGTAAAGACATTTTAACTGCTGCACGTAGGACATTGAGATATATTACTTTTGAAAATTCAACTGAAAAAGAACAATTACAAGAATGGATAAATTCTTATATCGAAAACAATCAGCCAAAATATAGTTCGCACCTTTATAGCGAATCGAAACAAAATGCCCTATCAATAAAAGAAGTTGCTCCAACTTATGATGAAAATTCCAAAAACGTAGATGGTAGAATTATTATTCGAGATAATTTTGATGCTCTTTTTAATAAATACCCTGAAGTCTTAATATTTGGAGAAGATGCCGGCAAAATTGGAGATGTAAATCAAGGTTTAGAGGGCTTACAGGAAAAATATGGCAAATTAAGAGTTGCAGATGTAGGCATACGAGAAGCTACTATTCTTGGTCAGGGTATTGGTATGGCAATGCGTGGATTACGTCCAATTGCCGAAATACAATATCTGGATTATATAATGTATGCACTTCAAATTATTAGCGACGATTTAGCAACGCTGCATTACAGAACAAAAGGAAAACAAAAAGCACCTATGATTATTAGAACACGTGGTCATAGATTAGAAGGTATTTGGCATTCTGGTTCGCAATTAGGAGGTATTATTAATCTGGTTCGCGGCATACATGTATTGGTTCCTCGTAATATGACAAAAGCAGCTGGATTCTACAACACAATTATGGAAAGTGATCAACCTGCGTTAATTATTGAATGCTTAAATGGCTACCGTTTAAAAGAAAAAATACCCAATAATATTGGTGAATTTAAAACACCTGTTGGAATTGTAGAAACCGTAAAAGAAGGCAGCGACATTACTTTAGTATCTTATGGTTCTACATTACGAATGGTAGAAGAAACTGCTAAAGAATTAATAGAAGTTGGTATTGATGCCGAAGTTATAGATGTACAATCTTTATTACCTTTCGATCTAAACCATGATATTACAAAAAGTGTTGCAAAAACAAACCGTTTACTTATTATAGATGAAGACGTTCCTGGTGGTGCTTCTGCTTATATATTAAATGAGGTTTTGAATATTCAAAATGCATATCAATATTTAGACAGCCAACCAAAAACACTTACTGCAAAACCACATCGTCCAGCTTATGGAACAGATGGCGATTATTTTAGCAAACCATCTGCCGAAGATATTTTTGAAGCCGTTTATAATATGATGCATGAAGCAAATCCTAAAGATTATCCTAAATTAAGATAGTATCACTCTTCCCTATTTAACTTAAGTTTAATATTAAGGAATAATAAGTTTTGCCCTGAAAGTTAATCTGCAAGTATTCTGATAGTTTTACAAACCTTGCAGAATTTAAATGTTTTAACCTGAGTTCGATATAAGTCAATCTCCACAGAAGCATTATAAATAGTGAGATTTGACTACAAAAAATGAAAACTAACTGGTTAATTTAAGGCTTTTTGGAGTTAAAGATTGCTGTTTATAATGCTTTCCAAAGGATTTTTATTGTTTTTCGTATATTTCGTTGTAGATTTTTAAACTATTAATAGTCCTTCAAACCCACGCCTTATCTACAAAAAATAATAAAAACTGTGAGCGTTGAGTTATATCGAACTCAGGTTATTAGATAAAACAGCTCTTTAAAAGTTTTTGCTATCTTTAAAATCTAAAATTTAATGAATGCTGACAAAGCAAGAAAAAGAACAATTTAGAGGAACTGTTTTTCGACATCTCGATGGTATTGCGACTTCAACTTCAGCATATACACTACACAAAAAAGGTGTTTTAGATTATATTCTTAAACATAAAAAAATAAATCTAAAAGAACTAACAACAACTTTTAATGCTAATGAAGGCTATCTAAATGTTGCATTACGTGCACTTTGCTCACAAGGATGGCTAAATCAGTATTTAGATAATGCAAACGATATTATATTTTATGAAATAAATGAAAAAAGTCAAACCGCTTTTAAATTAGTCCCTCTTTATGAAGACGCAATAAATCTTTTGAGTTATTCTGTCCATTTTCCCGAAGAGCGTATAGGTACAGACGCATTTCTTGCATTAGAACGAATCTTTAAAAAACATAAAACTCAATTTGGTTTAAGTAATATAGTTGAAGGCTCTATTAAACATCAAATATTAAAACATATTGAAGGTGTTATAGTTGCGCCAATAATTGTAATGTTAGGTGTAAATGGCTTGTTTCATAAGTACTTTATGGAAGCCTCATTTAGAGCACAAGAATTTCATAAAGACCCTGAGAGCTTTAAAAAAATCCTTGATTTTTTTGCATATTTAGGATGGTTTAATAAAAAAAAAGACACCTATCAATTTACAGATAAAGGCCTATTCTTTGCTAAACGCGCAAGTGCTTATGGTGTTACAGTATCCTACTTGCCAACGTTTTTAGAATTAAACGAATTCATTTTTGGAAATCCGTTAAAACTAAAAACCAACTCGTCCGATGAACCAGAAAAACACGTCCATAGAGAAATGAATGTTTGGGGAAGTGGTGGCGCACATTCTACCTATTTCAAAGTAATAGATAAAATTATTATCACTCTTTTTAATAAACCAATTGATGAGCAACCTAAAGGCATTTTAGATATGGGTTGTGGTAATGGTGCTTTTATTCAGCATATTTTTGATGTTATCGAATACCAGACACTACGTGGTAAATTTCTTGAAGAATATCCATTATTATTGGTTGGAGCCGATTTTAATCAAGCCGCATTAAAAGTAACACGATCCAATTTAATTAAAGCCGATATTTGGGCTAAAGTTATTTGGGGAGATATTGGCAGAC
>CAYRVY010000099.1:0-7073 GCA_964427695.1 uncultured Flavobacteriaceae bacterium | reverse complement strand
TTTTTTTAATTATCAGATAAAAGACAATAATCAAAAAAAGGATTAATATAAATACTAAAAAGAGGTTCTATTATGAAAAATATAACACTACTATTAACAATTATTGTATTAGTAATTCTATCGTCTTGTGGGGGTTCTGATAAGTCAAATAAAGCAACCAACGAGAATATCAAGACAACTCTCAAAGCAAATGAAGCCTCAATAGAAGAGATGCTCAATCAATCCCAACCTGGTAATGGAGTCATACTTACAGGTAAGAGATTGATTATTACGTGGCCTATGTTAGTTAATCAGGCAGACAAAGTGATTGCCAGATTTCGTGAAAATGGGATTGCTGAATGGCAAGAATTAGAAGCTAAAGATGGTTCAATAAAAATTGATGGACTTCAAACAGGTAAAAAATATCAATATCAATTAATCGCAGAGTTTGAATCTAAAAAAATAGAAGCAACTGTATGCACAGTTACTCTTCGAAAAGGATCACGGTTTGTACATCATGAATCTGCTTTTTCCATTCCACGTGAGTATCAAGTGCGTCGATTGGTTGAGATAATTAACCCAACGGATTCTGTACAACAAGTGTTTTTAGATGTCGCAAATAGTTCCAATGATTTAATCGTAGGTTTTGTAGGTAGTGGTTCTCGCGATTTGGTTATGGAGATACCTGCAGGAAAAACAGTTCCTGTAACATTGCTTTTCTTTGCTCAAAATGCAAAACCTAGCGAACATAAATTCGTGGTTCGAATGCAAGTTGCTGGTTCATCCCCGCTAATTACCGATAATGCCACAGTTACAATTACTGTTGCAAAACCAAAATTTAACCTAAGTGCTTCAATCGGATTAATTGACCCACTTACATTGGCAACTGAAATCAGGATAGTTAATAATGGAGATATGCTGACCGATTTTGATATTGTTCCAGTAGGAGAAAATGCCAATCGCGTACGTTGTAACCCTTGGATTGAACATGCAAAACTAGAGGCAGGTGATGTTATTTCTTCTGAACTCCAACCGATTCTAAGACTGGGAGAAAAGGGATTTACATGCGAAATTGAATTACGCGCAGCGGGACAAAGCATTCGAATACCAGTAACATTCAAAGTGCCTGATGACAAACAAGTATTTGTGGCCTTAAGCCACAGTACAACAACCAGTAGTGCAACTGGAGAGTTTTGTACCAATAAACCCGATTTTAATTCGGATATGGAAGGTGATGGTAATGGTCCTTATCCTTTTGTCAAAAAGTTTAAAAAGCTTTTAAAAAAAGATAACTTTAATGTAGATAATGATGCACATCGTGGAATACGAGGAGGAGTAGTGCGATCTTTGGTTGCTAAACAATATCCTGATCTTGAAAAAAATAATCTTAATACCGCCCATGCTTTGACCAGTATATCCGCATCAGGAGGTGGAGCCATAGTATGGCATCATATTAATGATGATGGTAACCAGGAAGTAAGTTTTGCTGCCATGTCCGCCAAAGGTAAAACTTACGGACCTGTAAATCTATCTTCAGCCATCGGCAATTCACGTTGGCCAACAATTGGGGGCAGCTTAGACGGTACGATGCTTGTCGCCTGGGAAGATGACCGTGACGGTAAAAAGATGGAATTATACCTATCTCGTTCTACCGATGAAGGAAAATCATGGACCGACCCGAAACGTCTGACAGTACATACTTCAGGGGCTTATGACCCAATTTTATGGCATCAGGGTAAAACCTGGATGGTGGTCTGGGAAGATGGTCGTGGAGGTATCTATACACGACGTAGTGATAATGATGGTAAAAGCTGGCAAAAAGAAGTTCGTATTTCAGGTGGTAATGCTACCTGGCCCATATTGGCTGGTAAAGAAGATAATATATGGTGTATATGGAGAGACAGCACGGTTGTAAATATTGCTAATTCATCAGATATGGGCAACAGTTGGTCTGAACCTACCCAACTTTCAGAAAGTGACCGACAGGTAGGTGAACCTACTATTGCTGTAGCTGATAATACTATTTTTACAGCCTGGCGAAGTGAAAAAGAAGGAAATAGCGATATCATGTTTAAATCTTTTATTAATGGTTCGTGGGGTAATGCGCTTAATGTAACTGATGATCCTGCTATGAGTGAATATCCAAGCCTTAACATTAATGGATCGGACTTGTTTTTGGGATATATCTCGTCAAGTTTGGGGCATGCTTCCGGATATTCTCGCTTATCTCAGGACAAAGGTAAAACATGGAATCCTGCCCGTCGAGAAGCACGACTAAATCCCAATTTGACTCAGGCTTTTTTGGTAGTTAATTTTGACTTGCCTTGGGATCGTAGTACTTATAGAAAACATAATGTTGATATCCTTGTCAATGAGCATCAGGTAGCCGGACTAATAGATGTTATACCTGAGGGGCGATACATATTTCCTGTAGATCCTACGATGCTGAATTATGTACCAGGTGGCGTTTCCAAAAATAATATCCATTTTTCTACACGACACATGAATAGTGGACATTATTTGATTGCTGCCGATTTTAAGATAATCCATTTTCTTACTTATCAGGAACGAAATGTGATAGCAACATCACAGGTGGAAGCTGATCGTTTGTTACAAACTAAGTTTGATAACTATGTTAACCACGATCGTCCAGATGCTGCAGTTTATGCAAATCTTATCAGCGGATTGCCTAAAAATACAGACGAAAAACAGATCATTAATTTGGAAGTGAAAGTCTCGAATGTTGGGCCTGTCCCTTTGCGTGGTGGACAACTCGAATGTATGATGATTACCAAAGATGGAGAAATACCACTATGTGATTCGATTACTTTCGGGGAAATTGCTCCTGGACAAAGTTTAGCTGTTCCAATTACGTTTGAGCACGATGGCACTCCAAAACGTGTAATCCTGAGAGTAGTGGCAGATGGCTCGGATGCAAACCTAGCAAACGATGTTCATATTCTTCGTCTGGGAATGCTAGATGAAGGATTTCTGGTAGTTGAATCGGATAGTGTAGTAGATTACACATTAATTATTCCCTTAACCGGCAAAGAACTTGCAACAGTAAAATCTGGCGAGCAAACCAAATTACCAATTGGTGTGTATGACCTGTTAGATTCTGACGGAAAACGAATAATTCCTAATGTTGCAATTCGTGGAGGAGAAACAACACACGCCGATCCAGGTAATAATGGAATTATAGAAGTACGAGCCTTTAAAGATGTTGACTTAACAATTACTTCTACTGATGGCGGGACAATTACTGGTAGCAGTAATGAAGATTTGCGATTACCAACAGGTTTTTACTCCATAGAAGCTAAAGATATGACAATTCCTGATGTTGTAATTCGCAGGGGTAAGCATATCATCGTTCAGGCTATTGCCAAAGGAAGGATACATGTCAATTATATCGAAAATGCTACTAGAGTATCGGTTTATGATATTCATGGAAACAAAGTGTCAACTGGATTTACAAACGGATATGCAGGAGGAATAGATCCCTTACTTCCAGGAACATATACAGTAAAAACCAGTATTGCTAAGATGGAAAATGTACCGGTACGTTCCGGCGAAACCACAAAAATTGATCTTAAGGGAGTGGGTAAAATTTCTGTGGTTATGGAAATGGATGGAAAGCCTGCCGGTAAAAACACACAGTATTTTGTTAATAACCAAAATGGAGAACGGATTACATTAGATTTCCTTGGGAAAGAAGAATTACTTCCTATTGGCAATTCTTATACCGTTACATGTATGGGAAATACATGGGAAAATGTAGAAATAAAAGATGGAGAATTAACCGAATTGAAGGTACATGGCTACGGAACGATTAGAGTTTGGCCAAATCAGAGTAATTTTTATTACCGTGTTTATAATGATAAAGGTAAAAATGTTTTGAACAACTTTACTAATTATGCCTCTTTCCTTAAAACCGGTACTTACAATCTTACAGTTGAAAAAGATTATAAGGTTTTGTCAAAAATTAAAGTGACAATTAAAGAGAATAAGACTACAGTAGTTAATAGAGAAAAAAATAGTATAAACTAAAAGAGAATTTATTATGAGAAAAGTAACATTATTAGTAACAGTAATTGTTTTAGCCGTTTTTATTTGGTCATGTGGAGGTAATGAATCCAAAAAGAAAGTAAGGGTAATAAAAGAAAAAGCTTCATACAATCAAGGTGAAAAGAAAGCTATTGATATATTAGTTGCCTATGACGCTAGAGATCTTGAAACTTTAAAAAGTTATGCTTCAGGCATGTTTGCAAATGTAATGGATGATACCTTTTTTGACTACATAGATAATTATTTAGATGCTATCAAAAACTGGGACGGAGAAATTAGAGAAGTTAGATACGAAATGCAGGAAGTAACATTTGAGAAGACTTATTACGCTAAGGCATACTTTGCTGACGACCCTAAGGATAATAAGAAAATCTATGTCGTTACACTTAAAAGTAAAGATATGAAAGAGTGGTTTATGTCAAGTAATGGTCTCCAAAGACTTTCAAAAGATGATTTTGCACAACTAAGTGCAACTATACCAGAATAGTAATTAGCAACAATATAAAAAGATATTAAAATGAAAAAAGTAATATTATTAATAACAGTAGTTGTTTTATCGACTTTTCTTTGGTCTTGCGGTAATTCAGGTTCAAAAGATAAAGAATCAAAAAATACGGAAGAACAATTGAAATTATCTAATCAAAATGTCAAAAAACAAGAATCAAATCTTCCAGAAGGATATCCTACAGAGCTTACAGTTCCACCAGGATTTAGGGATAGCCAAATTCGCCCAGGAAGTGGGAGTTCTTTCGGTATGGGTGGAGACAGAACATTTAAGTCATTTGAAATCTGGAAAATGAATCCTAACAATGCTCCAGAACTTATCAGTCATTATAAGAAGCTTACTACAGACTTAGGGTATGAAGGTAAGTGGAAAGGTGATGGAGTAAATGAATCAGCACGGGGTACTTTCAAAAAAGGACAGAATGAGCTTGAATTAAGTATTTCATCTGAGCAATTTAAGTTTTACCTCAAGGTTTGGGACGAAGAAACAAGCGAATAAAATACTGTGATTTATGAGACAATACATCCTAATAGCAGCGATATCATTTCTTTTGACATCCTGTTATTCTGATTATGTGCATTTGAAGCGTAAAACGACCCATTATCCTTCTTCTGTTTTTCAGTTTGGCGATTCAAATCTGATTGCTTTTGTTTCTACTCAAGAAGCTTATTTGAGAGCCAAAGGAATTACTGCATTTCCAGATGGCGGACAGTCAAAAGTTATTTACGAGGAAACTGGACTTTATATTTTTGATATGAAAAATAATAAATTAACTCAATTAAAAGATCTTACAGATTCTTCTATACTACCATGGTATGTCAAAAATAGGGCTGAACTATTATTTATTGACAGTTTAGTTTATTATTATAGGAAGGTACAAGTCCTTGATGTTGAAGATGCTAAAGACCATTCATTATTAAAACAGAAGTATGAAAAATGTTTTTCGGTAAACATAAACACAAAAGAGGTTAATTTGATAGATACAGCAAAATTCAACTCATTATATCAAAAATATCACAAAAAATACACTCTATCAGCACTGAACAAAGAGCTTAAAAAAATTCCTCTATCTGAGTTTGGTCTTGTAATACAAGACATTTATCCAAAATCTGATAAAAAATATATTAAAGAAGTAATTTACTTAAAAAATGATGGTAAAACCACACGACGAGCAGTAATTGAACAAATAATCTCGAAATTAAACAAAAAGAAAATTAAAGATTTGCTCAGAAAAATGGATGAGTATAAAAACAGTTTAAAAGGATTAGAAAAAACAGAATATGAAATTTATTCAAAAGAAACTTATGAAGACATTCAGGAATTATTATAGCTCAGTAATACTCCTAATAGTTATTATTTTTATAAATAGTTGTGCTACACAGCAAAAATCGGAATGGGTAGATATTTTTTTGAATGACACAGATGAATATGCACAATATGGAGTAAAAACTATTGACAATGATAACAGATATCCGCTAACCAACCTATTTGATGCAAAATTTAATACTTGCTGGGTAAGTGGAGCTGATAATGGTAACGCCACTTTATACCTTAAACTGCCAAATAATAAAGAAAATGTATTAAATATTTTTTCTGGCTATGGTAAAACCAAGGAATTGTACTACCAAAATACACGTCTTAAAAAACTCAGATTAAACATTTATGCCGCTATTAATCCTGATGGATTTGTTTCAGAAAACGGAGTGTTGTATAAAACTGTAAAATTTCCGCAGGAGAAAATTATACATCTTGCCGATAGCTTTTCGGTACAATCAATACCCGTAGATTATTCACAAAAAGAATTAACTGCATTTATTGATATGATTTCTAATTCCTTTGATGCCGATTTCCAAATGCTCAAAGCAGAGACTTGCCTGATATTGAAACTTGAAATACTTGATATATACCGTGGAAGCAAATATGCAGATGTTTGTATTTCAGAAATATTTTTTAATGATCGATTTATTTCTCCCAAACCACAAATAGCAAATTCAATTAAAAAAATTTATCTTAACGACACTGAAAATACACTATTGGTGGATAAAAACAATCATATAGGAGATGTGGTTTATAAAGACACTTTATCTGTCTTGCAAATTATAGAAGTTTCTGAAAATAAAAAATGGGCGGTTTTAATATCAATGCCTGCTAAAACAGAAGGTAGAGCGGAAACCACCTATCTTTTAGTTGATTTGTGGAATAAAATAATTAGCAACTCACAACTTGAAAAAAGCACAGGAAAGTATGTGTCTGGTAATGAGATTTATTTTAAAACCGAAGAAAAAGATCGATTGTTTTTAATGTACACTGCAAAAGACGGTAAATTTTACCAACTGGAACTGAAATAATTGGCAATGATGCCAAAAATGAGGGTAATAACAATAACCAAAGCTAGTTGCCAACAATGCGCATTAAAAAGTGCTTATTTCTAACTAAATATTTAAAACAAATAAAAACCACCATTTTATTTTATACCAAATGGATTTATATTTTAGTCTGAAATAAAAGCATAGATTTTTTTCAA
>CAYRVY010000098.1:0-7094 GCA_964427695.1 uncultured Flavobacteriaceae bacterium | reverse complement strand
ATACTATTATTAATGAATCGGTTCCAGACTGTTATGCAGATTTAGGTTACAAAACAGTATCAACAAATCCTTGTGGTGAAATTCCATTATGCCCTTACGATTCCTGCCGTTTATTAGCGATTAATTTGTTTTCTTATGTAGAAGAGCCATTTACAAAACAAGCATTTTTTAATTTTAAATTGTTTAAAAAACATATTGCGGCAGCGCAACGCATTATGGATGATATCATCGATTTAGAGCTTGAAAAAATAGACGTTATTATAACAAAAATAGATACAGATCCAGAATCTGAAGAAGTAAAATTTACAGAGCGCAACCTTTGGATTAATATAAGAAATAAAGCTAAAGAAGGACGACGAACTGGAATTGGTATAACTGCTGAAGGCGATATGCTGGCAGCTTTAGGAATTCAATACGGAAGTAAAAAAGGAAACGAATTTTCAGTTGAGGTTCACAAAACAATTGCGATTGAAGCTTATCGTGCTTCGGTTCATACAGCAAAAGAACGAGGTGCGTTTGCTATTTTTGATTCAGAACGCGAAAAAGAAAATCCGTTTATACAACGCTTAAAACAAGCCGATGAAAAACTGTATTACCAAATGTTGGAGTATGGTAGGCGTAATATTGCGTTACTAACCATCGCACCAACAGGAACCACAAGTTTAATGACACAAACATCTTCTGGAATTGAACCTGTCTTTTTGCCAGTTTATAAACGCCGTAGAAAAGTGAATCCTAACGATAAAAATGCACGTGTAGATTTTGTGGATGATCTTGGAGATTCTTGGGAAGAATATGTAGTGTTTCACCATAGGTTTAAACAGTGGATGGAAGTTAATGGTTATGATATTACCAAAAATTATGAGCAAGAAGAATTAGATGATTTAGTTAAAAAATCGCCTTATTATAAAGCAACTTCAAATGATGTGAACTGGCTAAGTAAAGTGCATATGCAAGGAGCTGTACAAAAATGGATAGATCACTCTATAAGTGTTACTATTAACTTACCTAATAATGTAACCGAAGATTTGGTAGGTAAATTGTATTTAGAAGCATGGGAAGCTGGCTGTAAAGGCGTAACGGTTTATAGAGATGGGTCTCGATCTGGAGTTTTAATTTCTAATGAAGAAAAAAAAGAGGATGAACATAAAATATTAACAACATTCCCTATTAAGCGTCCGCAAATTTTAGAAACCGATGTTGTGCGTTTTCAGAACAATAAAGAAAAATGGATTGCTTTTATAGGCTTGATAGATGGGAAACCTTATGAGATTTTCACAGGACTTGCAGATGATGAGGATGGTATTTTAATTCCGCGTTGGGCAAATAATGGTGTGATTATTAAAAACAGAAATGAAGATGGTAGCTCACGTTACGATTTTCAGTATAAAAACAAAAGAGGCTATAAAACCACAATTGAGGGATTGTCGCATAAGTTTAATCCGGAGTTTTGGAATTATGCAAAACTGTTTTCCAGTACGCTTCGTCATGGTATGCCAATCGATAAAATAGTGGACTTAATTAATAGTCTTCAGTTGGATAGCGAATCTATAAATACCTGGAAAAATGGAGTTGTTCGTGCTTTAAAACATTATGTAGAAGATGGAACACAGGTTAAAGGGCAGGTATGCGATAATTGTAACTCTAATAACTTAATTTATCAGGAAGGCTGCTTAACATGCAATGATTGTGGATCTTCTAAATGTGGATGATAAGAATTATTATAATTCAATATTAAGGCATTGAGATAATTTTTAATGCTTCAGGAAATACCAAAATATCAAAATCCCAAAGTATTGGTAGCAAGTAATATGTTATTAACGTTAAGAGGATAATAGATATTAAATTCATCCATATTCCAGTTTTCATCATATCTGGAATTTTTAAATAACCCGAACCAAAAACCACTGCATTTGGTGGCGTTGCCACAGGAAGCATAAATGCACAAGAAGCAGCTACTGTAACGCCTACCATTAGTGTAAAAGGATGTACATCTAAAGCCAAAGCTATTGGTGCAATAATTGGTAAAAGCATTGCTGTAGTTGCGATGTTTGAGGTAATTTCGGTTAGGAAATTTACAGCAAAAATTATAATAAAGAGTAACAAAAACAAAGGTAAGTTTTCAATCAATGAAATTTGAGAGCCAATCCAAATTGCTAATCCACTGGTTGTAAAGCCTTGAGCTAATGCCAGACCACCACCAAACAAAAGTAAAATTCCCCAAGGGAGTTTTACTGCACTTTTCCAATCTAAAATGCGTGTTCCTTTTTTGTTTTTTGAAGGCAATAAAAATAGTGCAAATGCACTTACTAATGCTATAATTGTATCGTCAATTGCAGGAATAATATGCTTTAGAATAAATGATCGTGTAACCCATAAAAAAGCAGTTAAAACAAAAATAATAAGTACCGTTTTTTCCTCATAGCTCATCTTCCCTAATCGTTTAATTTGTTTTTGTATTTCGGCTTTTCCACCAGGAAACTCTTTCTGCTTAAAGGTAAAAGCAATTTTGGTTAAATAATTCCAGCAAATAAATAACAAAAGTATTGATATAGGTAATCCAAAAATAATCCATTTAGAAAATGTGAGTTCTATATTAAAATGTTCTTCTAAAATTCCTGCGAGAATAAGATTTGGAGGTGTGCCAATTAGTGTTGCGATTCCGCCTATTGAAGCACTATAAGCTATGGCTAACATTAAGGCTTTACCAAAGATTTTGTTTTCATTTTCAATAGTATTGGGATTGTCTTTTAATTGTGAGATTATTGCCATTCCAATTGGGAGCATCATTACTGTAGTTGCTGTATTAGAAATCCACATCGATAAAAAAGCTGTGGCAACCATAAAGCCTAGAATAATTTTGCTAACACTTGTCCCAATTAAATGAATTATAGTTAAGGCAATTCGTCTATGCAGATTCCACTTTTCGATTGCGATGGCTAGAATAAAACCACCAATGTACAAAAACACATATTTGTGACCATAAGATGCTGTGGTTTCACTAATTTTTAATGCGCCAGTTATAGGAAATAAAATTATAGGTAATAACGATGTTACAGCAATAGGTACAACTTCTAAAATCCACCACACCGCAACCCAAAGGGTTGTAGCTAAAACAGCATTAGCTTCTTTTGAAAGTCCTTCAGGATGAAAAAATAATAAGGTTAAAGTAAATAGTAAAGGACCTAAAACGAATCCTGTTTTTTTTAAAGTAGAGTTTTGCATATTTTGTAATTGATAATGCAAAATACAATTTTTGAAAGTTTAGTTTTTATATAAAGTGTTATTATTTATTGTATAGGTATAATCAGTATGCAAACCTTCGGGAATATTGTTATCTACAATAATAATAGTTTTGTTATCTGATAATGAATTTAATATGTTTTTTAAATTCTCAACAGTTTTAACATTCAAATCCTTAAAAGGTTGATTAATAATTAGAAATGGCTTATTTGTTAAAAATGCTCTGCAAAATAATAATATCTTTTTTTGTCCTTTGGTAAGTGTGTTTCCTATATCGCCAATAGAGTCGTGTAATTCCAACTTGTTATTTTCGTCTTCAAATTGCTGAAGGTCTTTTAAAAGTTTTGTTGCTCTTAATTCATTTCTTTGATTTCGTTTGTACACAATAGCTTCATATACTGTTCTTCCAAATAAAGGAAATGTATCTGAAATGACTGCAATATTTTTTCTTATGGTTTTCTCAGCGAGTTCATTGTAATAGTATTTTCCAAAGCTAATACTTCCTGTGTTTGGTTGGTAAATTTTAAGTAATAAGTTTATTAAGGTGTTTTTCCCAGAGCCAGATCCACCAACTATAAGAGTCTTTCTTTTTGGTAAAATAGAAAAATTCAATTTGTTAAATACCATATTTTCTGAAGTAGGATATTTAAAACAAATATCCTTAAAGTGTATTTCTTTGTTAGATAGATCAATTTTTTTAAAAGGGAGATTGTTTTCAGCATCAAGAGAAAAGATGTTGAGCAATTTTTCAAAAGAAATATTTCCAAGTTTCCAAATAATACTTACTCGCAGAGTACGTCTTAAAACTGGAAGAAAAGATATTATTAATAGTATTAAGATTAATAATGCCGATTCATTAAAAAGATTATTTTTACTGGTTTTTAAATAAAATACATACCACATTAATAAGGCTAACATTAAGTAGGTTAACATTGGAATGATAGACTGTATAAGACTAACTGTAAGTTGATATTTTTTGCCAATAGTATATAATTTATTAGACCGCTTATTATATCTTTTTTCTTCGGGCTTATATTTATTAAATGCTTTTATAGATATAATTGCTCGTAATCTTGTATTTATAAAGCTTAACATTGCAGCGCGTTGATTTCTTCGATTAACAGATATAGAGTACAAAATATTATTAGCAAAAAACAATACTATTATTGAGAAACCAATTGAAATTGCTGCAATAGACCCAAGAGTAATGTCTATTAAGGCAATGATAATAAGTATAAATAATATTAAAATAAGATCTTGTAAAAATCGAAATATTCCATTAGTAACATAATTTTGAATACTTTTTAAATCACCACTATACCGAAGTAAATACTTGCCAATTCCCTTTTGGTCATATATTGTAGTACTTATTTGAAGTTGATGTTTAAAAAGTAATTCCCTTAGTGATTTGGTAAATTTTTCTCCAATAATTAAAATAGAATACTTATTTATATATTCGAAAATAAAGCGGCCAAAAATAATTGAAACAAAAAATAAAAGGAATGTTGTAAAGCTTTCAGTATTAATAAATGGCATAGAGTTCAACAACTTTAATCGATGCGAAGAAAAACCAAAATTAAACTCATAAAAACGTCCTAAACTAATTGGTATTAACAAAGTTAAGATGTTATAAAATAACCCACTTAAAAAAGCAATAGAAACAATTAGTTTGTTACCCTTTATAAAATTAAATATTAACTGCCATTTTGTTTTCAAACTTTGATAAGTTTAGTTTATTTTCTAAAGTATTAATTATTTCTTTAGACATCAAATCTTTACCGGTTAAAACCGTATAATTAGACTGTTTCTCTACTTCTTGCACTAATAAAGGGCTAGTCGTAAAAAGCCCAGATACACCAATAACATTGCACTCTAACTTTGTAAGCAAGTCAGATCCAGAGATAGCACTCATGCTATCTGCAGACGAAAATATCACTCCCGAAATATCACTCATAAAGTTTTTATTATGAATTAAAGCAGAAGTTTCTCTCTGTAAAAGACCATCGGCAATTTCGACAATAATATAATCGGGATTATGAGGTAATACTATCTCTAATAACTTGTTGTATAAATTTAAAAGCTCAAGAGTAGAACACATATAAGTTGACGGAAATCCTAAATCAGAGAAGTCCACAGAAACTTTTGCTCCGTAGTCACGCACCATACTTCTATCTTTGGTATAAACTGTACCAGTTAGCTTAATGTAAGCTACTTTTTTACGAGCTAAATTTAAACCTCTGGCAAAAAATGCAGCAGTTGTGGTTTTACCGCTATCCATACTAGCCCCTAAAGATAAAATAACTTTTGGATTAGGATTTAAGGCTAGAGTTTTATTAGTTAAAACTGCGCTATTTAGATATTTAGTATTAACTATATGGCCACTTTCATCAACTACATAGCCAACTAGATTTAATGTAGTAAGGCCAATATTCTCAAATTTGCTATGTATGCTTTTTAACACACCAATAGCTCCACCTTGACCTAATATATGGTAGGTTGAATGATAGGTTTTTGGCACATAACCCTCTATTTGACCTGTAGCATAACGATTTCCAAAAGATGCCATAATTAAATCACCAGATAAAATGAACTTATTGTTACCGCCAACTGACTGAATGCGTGTGTGTTTCCCAATTTCTTTAACTTTAAATATAGCTACGTCTCCAGCTTTTGGCACATAAGTTTTTTTAATTTGTTTGTTAATTATTGTGCTAATTACATTTTTACAAATGATAGATTTTTTTATCTTATTTGAGTTAATTTTGTACAGTTTCATAATTGAATAGATTTTATGTCTTTAGATTAAGTTACTTTATTGTGAATGATATGTTTGTTCCAATAACTGAATAATCATTGTCTGGTAATTGATTGGTTTTAATTTCATTTTGAAAAAGAGAATAAACTGAAATTCTCATTGAAGAATCTTTAATTGGTTTAAAGCTTATTCCAGTTTTTATACGATATCTTTTTATTCCGCTTGGAATAATTCCTCCTTGATAATAAAAAAGCTTACCTTCCAGATATGGAGATAGACTTGATCGTCTAACATTATAGCCTAATCTTGCAGAATAGAGACTTCTTGTTTTATATTTGTCTAAATCTGTAAAAAAATACTGAAATTCAATTTTATGCTTTAAGGATAAACGATGAGCCAAATCGTGTTTGTAAGAAAAATTTCCATAAAGACGATCAACAACTAATGAATTAAACAAACCAGAAGAAGCACCTTGTTCTCTTAATAGGTTAGTGTCATTAAACAGCCCTCTAACATAACCGCCTTCTGCAAAAGTCCTACGCTTAATTTTATATGATAAGGATAGTTTTGTTTGAGAAAAACTATAATTAACAGGAGAAAGATTAAAAGCAAAAAGTTGACTTATTTTTACTTTAAAATCTTTGTCTATTTTATAAGATAAACTTGCACCTGTCCATGCTTTTAAATTATCAGTTAAATCTTGAGAATTCATTGTAAAGCATGAGATGAATAAAGCTAGGACAATGATTTTTTTAATAGCTAAATAGAGATTCATAGTTGTAATTGTTTTTAGATTTGGTATTTGCATATATAACAACTTAAGAGTTATAACTCCTTATTCTAATTTATAATTATCTATAATTTAAAAACATTTCTTTTTAAATTATTGAGAAAATCGGTTGAAATAATGCGGAAAATAATTTGAAACAGAAACACCTAAAGTCTTATAAAACATCAATTTATGTTTTACATTAGTTTCATTTTTTATGAATAAATGTTTTAAACAGGTAGGAGTCAGTTTGAAGATTCAAAATTAATTTTTTAATATTTTTCGTTCCAATTTTATGCTTTAACTGTCAGCTAATTTGTTAATAAT
>CAYRVY010000097.1:0-7118 GCA_964427695.1 uncultured Flavobacteriaceae bacterium | reverse complement strand
TGGGTATTTACCAGCTTTTTTAGCAACGATGTATATTTTTGAATATGCAGAAGCACATGGATTTCAACCAGACAAACCAAAAATTACTTATATAGAAACAGATACCATAATAGTAAAACAAATGATAACTCTCGATCAAGTTTCTGAACTTACAGGAATTAAGATAGAAGAGCTACAGTTTTTAAACCCTTCGTACAAACTAGACATTATTCCATTTATAAAAGGTAAAGACTATACATTAAGACTCCCAAGAGAACATATAGGTGCATTTGTTAATAACGAAGAAAAAATTTACGCTTATGTAAAAGCAGAATTTGATAAACGAGAAAAACCATTGCCAAAATTTTTAAAAACGGAATCCAGAATACGTTACAAAGTAAAATCTGGAGATTATTTAGGAAAGATTGCAAGACGTTATGGAGTAAGAGTAAGCCAAATTAAAAAATGGAATGGGTTAAGAAACAATAACTTACGC
Source organism: uncultured Flavobacteriaceae bacterium (assembly GCA_964427695.1). Lineage (GTDB taxonomy): Bacteria > Bacteroidota > Bacteroidia > Flavobacteriales > Flavobacteriaceae > PRS1. The sequence goes on along the minus strand of CAYRVY010000097.1, from coordinate 6,643 downwards.
ATTGGGCAGCGTTTAACGATTTATCCAACAAAACCAGTTAGTTCTTCAAATAAAATTGTAACAAAGACATCTTCTACAAAAAACAAAAGTGGTTTAAAAACATATAAAGTAAAAAACGGAGATTCACTTTGGAGTATCTCACAAAAATTTCCAGGAGTTTCTATTCAAAATATTAAAGATTGGAACGATATTAGTGGTACAAAACTAAAATCAGGAATGACTCTTGTTATTTCCAAGAAGTAATTCAATTAAAAACAGGAAAACATGAAGAAAACAATAGCAATTGCATTTACCATAATATTCTTAATCGCGTGTAATAATAGCGAATCTAAAGGTAAAAGAATCCTATCCTCATCTTCTGGAAATATAAATAACTTGTCTGTTGTTATTGATAATGAATTATGGGAAGGGAGTATAGGAGAGCAAATACGTTTAATACTTGGAGCATCTGTTTATGGATTGCCACAAGAAGAGCCCTTATTTAATATGCAACAACTGCCTACTGTTGTGTTTTCAGGTTTCGCCACTAAAAGTAGAATTATTTTGAAAATTGAAAAAGGGAAACAAGCAGATATTAAATTTTTAAAAGAGGTATTTGCAAAACCTCAAAAATTAATTTTAGTAAGCGGAAACACAAATAATGAAATTAATGAGCTATTAGAACAAAACGCTGAAAAAATAGTTGCAATTTTTAAGGCCGCTGAGATTAAAGAAAACCAAAGACGAATAAATAAATCTCTCAACACAAAGAATAACATTGAGGAAACACTTGGTTTAACTATTAACTTTTCAACAGCTTACCGAATTGCAAAAGAAGATGATTCTTTTTTCTGGTTGCGAAAAGATATAAAAACAGGCACAATGAATATCATGTTGTATGAAATGCCATTAGGCGCTATCTCAAAAGGAGATGACGCTATAAACGATATTATTAAAATGAGAGACTCAATCGGTAAAGCCCACATTCCAGGACCTTTAGAAGGCTCTTATATGATTACCGAAGAAGCTTACACACCTTATTTAAACGAAACAATTATAGATAATAAACCAGCTTTATTAACAAAAAGCACATGGGAGGTAAAAAATGCCTTTATGGCAGGACCATTTATAAATTACATTATAGAAGATGAAATAAACAACAGACTTATTGTTATAGAAGGTTTTACGTTTGCGCCTTCGGCTGCCAAAAGAAACCATATGTTTGAGTTAGAGGCAATTATAAGGTCAGTACAAATAAAATAGAGCAAATCTCCCTTTTTTGTTTAGCCTTTAAAAACAAAAAGCCAATTCAGTGTGCTTAGGTTTTTTATTAAAACAGAGTATAACACTATTCTTTTTTATCAGAGTCTGAATCTTTTTCATCATCATCATCTTTGCTAGCATTTTTAAATTCTTTAATACCACTACCAAGCCCTCTCATTAATTCTGGGATTTTTTTTCCTCCAAAAAGCAACAAAACTAAAACAACGATTACTGCAATTTGCCAAGGACCAATCACTAAAGGCAACATATATAAACTCATGTGTTTTTCTTTTAAAAAACAAAGTTAATAATTAAACTTTAAAAAATGCACTTAAAACCAAACTTTAGGCATTGTAAAACAATATTTTATTTAATTTTGCCTTACTATGACAAATAAAAAAAAAGAGAAAAAGAAATTTGCTAAAAAGTTACTTAATAAGTATCGTTTGGTAATTCTTAACGAAGACACTTTCGAAGAGCGGTTTGCTATAAAACTAACTCGTTTAAATGTTTTTGTTTTAATGTCTATATCTGCTATCCTTTTAATTGCTGCAACTATTGTTTTAATTGCGTTTACACCCTTAAAAGAATACATTCCAGGCTATTCATCAACAGCACTTAAAAAGAGTGCAATCAAACTCAACTATAAAACAGATTCTCTACAGCAAGTTATTGTGATGAATGAGAAATACTTCGAGTCCATAAAACGTGTCCTTAAAGGAGATGTCAACATAGTAAGTTTTAATAAAGACTCTATTATTGAAGCTGCTGAATTTGATGTAAGCAACTTAAACATAAACCCTTCAAAAGAAGACTCACTACTTAGAGAAAAAATAGATAAAGAAGATAAATATAATTTATTCGAATCAGCTACATCCAAAGTAAATTTCGTTTTATTTCCACCTGTAAACGGTATAATTAGCGAAGGTTATAGTGTTAAAGACAAGCATTTTGCAGTAGATATAGTTGTAGCAAAAGACACTCCTGTAAAAGCTACAGCAGACGGAACAGTAATTTTATCGGAATGGACAACACAAACGGGATATGTAATTATTTTAGATCATGGCAATGGACTGATTTCTGTCTATAAACACAACGCTTCCCTCACCAAAGAACAAGGAGAATTGGTAAAATCTGGAGAGGTCATTGCTATCTCTGGTAATACAGGAGAATTAACCACTGGACCACATTTGCATTTTGAACTTTGGAGTAATGGCTATCCAATAGATTCTACAACTTTTATTGATTTTGAATAAATGAAACGAATAGAAATTACATCTTTTAAAGCATTGCTTGCGAAGCCTTTTGCAAAGCAAATTCAGAGAAGAATTAAAAAATGGGTAGCAAACCCAATAAAAACACAAAACAAAGTTTTTAAAAACCTAATTGCAAATGCCACAACAACTCAATTTGGGAAAGACCACGATTTTATTAGTATCAATTCTTATGAAGATTTTGTTAAGCGAGTTCCTGTTAGAGATTATGAAGAGCTAAAACCCTATATAGATAAAGTTGTTGCTGGAGAAAAAAATATACTTTGGAAAGGAAAGCCTATTTATTTTGCTAAAACTTCTGGCACTATTTCTGGAGCTAAATATATTCCTATTACAAAAGAGAGTATGCCAAACCATACCGAAGCAGTGAGAAACGCAATTTTACTTTATGTTGCAGAAACAGGCAAAACTAACTTTGTTAACGGAAAGATGATTTTTCTTCAAGGGAGTCCGGTTCTAGAAGAAAAGAATGGAATTAAATTAGGTCGCCTTTCAGGAATTGTAGCTCATTATATACCTAAATATCTACAAAAAAACAGAATGCCAAGTTGGGAAACGAATTGTATTGAAGACTGGGAAACAAAAGTTAATGCGATTGTAGATGAAACCATTAATAAAAACATGACGATTATTGGAGGTATTCCGTCCTGGGTTCAAATGTATTTTGAAAAGCTCCAACATAAATCAGGTAAAAAAGTTGGTGAACTATTTAAAGATTTTAATCTTTTTATTTTTGGTGGTGTTAGTTATGAACCATATAGAGCAAAATTTGAAAACCTTATTGGCAGAAAAGTAGATAGTATAGAGCTTTATCCTGCTAGTGAGGGTTTTTTTGCATTTCAAGACAAGCAGAACGAAAAAGGGATGTTGCTGCAATTAAATTCAGGTATTTTTTATGAGTTTATTAAGGCAGATGAGTTTTTTAATACAAGCCCTAAACGTATTTCACTAATTGATGTAGAAGTTGATGTAAATTATGTTATGATTATTTCTACAAATGCAGGACTTTGGGCTTATAACCTTGGAGATACTGTAGAGTTTACTTCAATAAAACCCTATCGTATTATTGTTTCAGGTAGAATAAAACATTTTATTTCAGCTTTTGGAGAACATGTTATAGGCAAAGAAGTAGAGCAAGCAATTCAAGAAGCAACCCAAAATACAGATGTTAGAGTATCGGAGTTTACAGTTGCCCCAAAAATAAATCCTCAAGAAGGCTTACCATATCATGAGTGGTTTATTGAATTTGAAAACGAACCAAAAGACATATTAATTTTTGCAAAAAAAATAGACCAATCACTTCAAAAACAAAATAGTTATTATTTTGACTTAATAAAAGGTAAAGTCCTTCAACAACTTAAAATTAGAGTTATAATAAATAATGGATTTAATGATTATATGAAATCAATTGGAAAATTAGGAGGGCAAAATAAGACTCCAAGATTATCAGATAATAGGAAGGTAGCCGATAAATTATATAAAGCCAATTTAGTTAAATAATGTATCTTTGTTGGTTAACCAATGAATATGAATAAGAAGCACAGAGGAAGAACAAGAGCCCAAGAGAGCTCTAATGCTATCGAGAGAATGTATATAACAATGCGACATTTATTTAACCGTGGATTTTATAAGCCTATGGGAATATCTGGCGAAACATTAAGAGAAGCACTATTACTTTTAAGGCCAGAAATATATGGATCAATTGCCGAAGAAAAAGCAGAGTTAGACGGTCTTTTGTATGTTATAGACAGATTGCCTCAAGGCATAGAAGAGTGTCGTTTTATTAACCTTACAAGTGATGAAGGTTATGGGAATTCTCATTTTGAGGCTATTATTCCGCTAAAAAGAAGACGAAATTGTTATAGAATAGATGAAGAACAAATGAATATAGAGATTACTAGAGGACGTTCAGAAATTTATGATATTTTAACCCATTTAACATTTTTATTTGTTGAGTCTCATAAAATAAGTAAACGCGTATTAATTAATGAAAGAGGTGCTACAACACGCGATTGGTCTAAACTAGAAAAAGCCGTATTATCTGGTAAAGAATTAAGTCAAAAAGAACGAGAAATAGCAATTACGCATATTGCAACTATTTTAGGAAGAACATTTGAAGAATTATTTGAAGTCTATTCAAGTTTTGCAACTAAAAAACAACCAGAACGACTATTACACATTGTATATTGGTTGGGTAAACTAGCTATAGAAGAGGTTGTTAATAACACTAAACGAATAGTAACCTTTAGTCCTGTTTTGAGAGAACGTTTAGGGCATCATATACATGGCGAAATATGGTCTAATGAAATAAAGGAAACTTTAAAAAAGAATAATCTATTAGATCGGCCAATACATATTATTAGCGCAAATTTGCATAGCGTTATGAATGTCTTTCATGCACCAAAATCGCTTAAAACACGAGGTATAAAAAAAGATATTTTTGATATATATCAAGACTTAAGTAAGAGTAGTAACGAGGCATTGCGCAAAAAAGTAACTCAACAGGCATTTAAAGAAGGAATGATTTATATTAAAGACAAATCTGGTACAAATATAGACGTTCAAATTTTTGATACTTCAAAAATCGATTTCAGCACTACAGATTTAAAGTTCCAAAAAAAGAAGATAGATTCAGAAAATCCTGTTATATTCGTTATGGATTATGCATTTGGAGAACAGGCCTACGAAACGATTGATGAGTTTTTAAAACCCTTTGGAAATAAATCGGCTAAAACCCATTTAAATATTGAATCGATTTCTATAATGGGAAAAGCTGGAATTTTAGAAGGAGGCAAAGGAGATATCATGATACCTTCTGCGCATATTTTTGAAGGAACAGCAGATAATTATCCTTTTAAAAACGAATTGAGAAATGAAGATTTGGAATGCCAAGGTGTAGATGTTTATACTGGAGCAATGGTAACCGTTTTAGGAACTTCGCTTCAAAATAAAGAAATATTGAAGTTTTTCCACGATTCTACTTGGAATGTTATAGGCTTAGAAATGGAAGGAGCGCATTATCAAAAAGCAATTCAAGCCGCATCTAAAGTTAGAAACAGTATTAATCCTAACGTGAAAGTTAGATATGCCTATTACGCCAGCGATAATCCGTTAGAAACAGGCAGCACGTTAGCTTCAGGTGGATTAGGAACAAGCGGAGTAAGACCAACATATTTAATTACACGTAAAATTTTAGAACAAATACTCAATTAATAAATTACAATTATGAGCAAAGATTTACCAGATTCTCAACCCTCTGAAGAAGTAGATTTAGGACAATTATTTAAATTAATCGGAAGAGCTTTTGATCGCTTTTTCAATTTTATTGGGAGTGTTTTAAACAAATTATTTTTAGCATTTGTTTGGATGGTTTTCTTTGTAAAAAAACACTTCTTAAAAATTGCTTTAGCAGGTGTTTTAGGGATTGCATATGGATTTTTAAGACAAAAAACGGCAGAACCTATTTATAAATCAACTATAATTATTAAACAAAATTATAATACAGGTGAAAACTTGTATCTTTTAATTGATTATTATAATGCGTTGATTTCAGAGGAAGATTCAATAGTATTAGCACATAGTTTGCAGATTTCTCCGGCTGAAGCAAAATCAATTAGCGAATTTGATATAGAATCAACTCTTAATGAAAATCAGAAACTAAAGCTTTTTGACGATTATAAAAAGGAAATGGATTCAGTTCTTGCATCTACTTTAGAGTTTAAAACATTTATAAATAACTCTAATGATTTTGATTTCGAGCTTCAAAGAATAACATTGAAAGCTTATTCAAAAAATATTTTTAAAAAGGTTTTAGCTCAAGTTATTGAAAATGTTGAATCTTCAGAATTTATTAAAAATGAACAAATTAAAGATTTAGCAGAACTAGTTAGAAGAGAAAATGCAATTAAACTATCATTAATAGCGTCGGATTCTTTACAAAAAGTTTATCTTAAGGTTTTAGAGAAATCAGTAGAAAAGACATTAGGATCTCAAACAAGTGTCACCATCGATAATACTGAAGATAAAAGTATAACAAAAGAGTTTGAACTTTATAATAGTGATTTAGAATTACGAAGAGAATTGGTTGATATTCAAAGAGAAAGAGATGATATTCAAAATGTGATAGA
>CAYRVY010000096.1:0-7176 GCA_964427695.1 uncultured Flavobacteriaceae bacterium | reverse complement strand
ATCATTAACTGTATTGTTTTCAGTTTTGGCTGTTTTTGCCAACCATGAAAACGATAGCCTAAATATTGAATTCTAAAAACGTAATAATATCGTTTATTAAACATAGCTACAAGTACGCTAATTTACTATGCACAGCAAAATTTTAATGTCTTGTTTTTAGCACTTCTACAACGTCATTAAGCATGTATCCTTTAGCTTTTAATAAAATTAGATAGTGAAACAGTAAATCGGCACTTTCGTTTAAAAATAAATCGTCGTTATTATCTTTAGCTTCAATAACCATTTCTATTGCCTCCTCTCCTACTTTTTGTGCAATTTTATTTATTCCTTTGTTAAATAGAGAAGCTACATAAGAGGCATCTTCAGATGAGTTTTCCTTCCTGTCTTTTATTACAGATTCTAATTCGGAAAGAAATCCAAAAGATTGCACATTGGATTCATCCCAGCATGTATTTGTTCCTTTATGGCAAGTAGGGCCAACAGGATTTACTTGAATTAAAAGAGTATCATTATCACAATCGATTTTTATGTCAATCAGGTTTAAAAAGTTTCCGCTTTCTTCGCCTTTTGTCCATAGTCGCTGTTTGCTCCTGCTAAAAAAAGTTACCTTTTTTGTGATTTTTGTTTTTTCTAAAGCCTCTGCATTCATATAACCCAGCATCAATACATTTTTTGTAGTTACATCTTGAATAATTGCAGGTATTAGCTCGTTGTTATTATACTTAATTTTCATTATAATCGTACTTCAATATTATTATTTCTTAATTCTTTTTTTAATTCTAATATTTCTATTGCTCCAAAATGGAACACGCTAGCTGCTAATGCTGCGTCTGCTTTTCCTTTTTGAAATGCATCAATAAAATGCTGAATAGTTCCTGCTCCTCCTGAAGCTATTATTGGAATATTTAGAGTTTTCGATAATTTCTTAATTGCATTATTTGCGAACCCATTTTTTGTACCATCATTATTCATTGATGTAAATAAAATTTCTCCAGCACCACGTACCTCTACTTCTTTTGCCCAATCAAATAAGTTAAGTTGTGTTGGAATTGTTCCTCCAGCTAAATATACAAACCACTCGCCTTTAATATGTTTTGCATCAATTGCAACCACAATACATTGACTTCCAAATTTATTGGATAATTCATTTATTAAATCAGGACGTTTTATAGCTGAAGAATTTACAGAAATTTTATCTGCACCACATTTTAATAAAGCATCAACATCTTTAATTGAAGAAATTCCACCACCAACTGTAAATGGTATATTAACTTGCTTTGCTACTTGCAACACCATATCAAGTGTTGTATTGCGACCTTCTAAAGTTGCAGAAATATCCAGAAACACTAATTCATCAGCTCCAGACTTAGCGTATTGCTTAGCTAATTCAACAGGATTCCCAGCATCTCTTAAACCTACAAAATTAACTCCTTTTACTGTTCTTCCGTTTTTAACATCTAAACAGGGTATGATTCGTTTTGCTAACATATTAATGTGTTAAAATATAGTTTTCTAATTCCTCTAGAGTAATTCTATTTTCATAAATCGCTTTACCAATAATAGCTCCTTCGCATCCTGTTTCTTCAAGAAGAATCAAATCTTCTAACGAGGAAACACCTCCAGATGCAATCAATTTTATAGGTTGCGATTCACTACTATTAGAACAGGCATTTATAATTTTTTTATATAACTTGAATGAAGGTCCTTCGAGCATACCATCTTTAGATATATCTGTACAAATTACATATTGAATATTTTTTCTTTGAAAATCTATTATAAACGGAATGACATCTCTATCACTTTCGACTTGCCAACCATTTATTGCAATCTTTTCATTATTACAATCTGCACCAAGAATGATTTTATCTGACCCATATTTTGTAATCCATTTTTTAAAAACATCTGGATTTTTTATAGCTATACTTCCCCCTGTAATTTGCCTTGCTCCTGAATTAAAAGCTATATGTAAATCTTCATTAGATTTTAATCCACCACCAAAATCAATTTTTAAATTGGTTTTAGAAGCAATCTGTTCCAGCACTTTATAATTTATTATATGATTTGCTTTTGCACCATCAAGATCAACAAGATGTACATATTCAATTCCACTATCTTCAAATTGTTTTGCGACTTCTAACGGGTTTTCATTATACACTTTTTTGGTTGTATAATCTCCTTTTGTTAACCGTACACATTTTCCGTCTATAATATCTATTGCTGGTATAATTCTCATAATTCTATAAAATTTTTTAATGATAAAGCTCCTACTGTACTGCTTTTTTCTGGATGAAACTGTACGCCGTAAAAATTTTTGTTTTGCAAAGCTGATGCATATTCAATATTATAATTTGTTGTTGCTATTGCTTGAGGGCATTGTTCTGCATAATAACTATGCACTAAATACATATATTCATTGTCTTTGATATTTGAAAACAATTTTGACTTTAAACTTGTAATAGTGTTCCAGCCCATTTGTGGTACTTTTACAGTATTAGAAAACCGCTTTACTTCAGTATTAAAAACCCCCAAACCTTTTGTGTTTCCTTCTTCTGTTGAATTGCACAATAACTGCATACCTAAACAAATACCAAGAACATGCTGTTTTAAAGTTGGAATAACCTTATCCAATCTGCTTTCTCGAAGTTTCTGCATTGCATTACTTGCCTCACCTACACCAGGAAAAATGACTTTGTCTGCTGAAATAATGTCTTCAGGATTATTAGACAACACAGCATCTATTCCTAAACGTTTAAATGCAAATTGAATACTCTTTATATTTCCTGCACCATAATCTATTATTACTAATTTCATTATAACATTCCTTTTGTTGATGGTAAAATCATTTTTTCAATATCGCGTTTAACAGCCATTTTAATTGCTTTAGCAAATGCTTTAAATATGGCTTCAATTTTGTGATGTTCGTTAGTTCCTTCCGCTTTTATATTTAAGTTACATTTTGAGCCATCAGAAAACGATTTAAAGAAATGAAAAAACATTTCGGTAGGCATTTTACCTATCATTTCGCGTTTAAAATCTGCTTCCCAAACCAACCAGTTTCTTCCTCCAAAATCTATTGCTATTTGCGCTAAACAATCGTCCATTGGCAAACAAAAACCGTATCGTTCTATTCCTAATTTATTTGCTAAAACTTGATTAAATAGTTCTCCAAGTGCAATTGCAGTATCTTCGATAGTATGATGTTCATCTACTTCTAAATCTCCATCAACTTTAATATTTAAATCTAATTGTCCATGACGTGCTAATTGGTCTAACATATGGTCGAAAAAAGCGATTCCTGTATTTATATTACTTTTTCCAGTTCCATCAAGATTTAATTGAATATTGATTTTGGTTTCATTGGTCTTTCTAACAATGCTTCCGGTTCTATCTTCTGTTTTTAAAAAAGTGTAAATATCTTCCCAACTATTGGTTTCCAAAGCAATATAATCTTCTAATTCTTCTCGTTCTACAGTTATTTCATCAGTAACCAAATTGGTATTATCATTAATAAAAATACCTTTTGCTCCAAGATTTTTAGCGAGTTCAATATCTGTAAGTCTATCTCCTATAACAAAAGAGTTTTTTAAGTCATAGTTTTTAGAAAAATATTTGACCAATAAACCTGTATTTGGTTTACGTGTTAGTGCATTATCTTTAGCGAATGTTCTATCAATAAATTGTTCCTTAAACACAATACCTTCAGCCTTAAAAGCATCAATTATAAACTTATGAACTGGCCAAAATGTATCCTCTGGATAGATGTCGGTTCCCAATCCATCTTGATTGGTAACCATAACGATTTCAAAACCTAGTTCCTTTGCTATTTTGCTTAAATATTGAAACACTTTAGGATAGAATTTTAGCTTTTCAAAAGAATCAATCTGTTCATCTGAAGGTTCTTTAATAATAGTGCCATCTCTATCTATAAATAATACTTTTTTCATTCTATACTTTTTAGTGCTGTTATTAATTTTTTATTATCTTCTTGTGTTCCAACTGTTATTCTAAGACAATTATTACAAAGCTGTTGACTCGTTCTGTTTCTAGTAACAATCCCTTTTTTAATAAGTTGATTATAGCGTTTGTTTGCATCATCAACTTTTATAAGAATAAAATTGGCATCTGTTGGGTAGACAGTTTTAATAATATCAATGGTTTCTAATTTCTTGATTAGCTTTTCTCTTTCCTCAAGAATTGTATCAACTTGAATACTTATAAAATTAGATTTTGAAAGCTGTTCTATTGCTTTTTGTTGAGTTAATTTGTTAATATTATAAGGTGGCTTTATCGCATTAAGAATTGAAATAATCTCTGTTGAAGCATAACAAATTCCGAGTCGGATTCCAGCTAAACCATAGGCTTTTGAAAGTGTTTGAGTAATAATTAAATTCGGAAATTCATTTAGTTTTTTCAACCAACTTTTTTGTTTGGAAAAATCGATGTAGGCTTCATCTATTACAACTATCCCTCTAAAATTTTTCAATAATTCAGCTACTTCGTTTAGATAAAAGCTATTTCCTGTTGGATTATTTGGTGAGCAAAGCAATAATATTTTACTATTGCTATTTGAAGCTGATAAAATTTGTTGGACTTTAAGTTGAAAACTTTTGGTTAGTTCTACTTCAATAATTTCGATAGCATTTACATGAGCAAGTACTTTATACATACCATACGTTGGTGGCAAAATAATTACATTATCCTGATTGGGTTCGCAGAATGCTCTTAATAAAAGGTCTAAAATTTCGTCACTTCCATTTCCTAAAAAAATATTATCAATGGAAATTTCTTTAATTTCTGACAGCAATGATTTTAACTGAATTTGTTTCGGGTCAGGATAACGATTTATGCCATTTCCGAAAGGGTTTTCGTTAGCATCTAAAAAGACCATATCGTAATCTGAACTTTTAAACTCATCTCTTGCTGAGGAGTAGGCTACCATTGCTTTTATATTAGGTCTTACTAATTGATTTATATTGAATATTTTATTCTTCATTTTTTTTGATAATGTGACCTCTATACTACTTTCGAGGTTACCTTTGTTTCTGTTATAAATTTTTAAGTCTTATGGATACTGCATTTTTATGTGCTTGTAAGCCTTCTGCTTCAGCCATTAATTCTATAGTTTTACCAATATTCATAAGTCCCTCTTTTGATATTTTCTGAAAAGTGATACTTTTTAAAAAGCTGTCTAAATTTACTCCGGAATATGCTCTCGAAAACCCGTTTGTTGGTAATGTATGGTTTGTTCCAGATGCGTAATCACCAGCACTTTCTGGAGTATATTTACCAATAAATACTGAGCCTGTGTTTATAATTCCATCAATAAAATACTCTTCATCTTTTGTGCAAATAATTAAATGCTCTGGAGCATATTGGTTAATTAAATCAAGAGCTACTTCATTAGACTCTACATAAATAAGTTTAGAATTGTTAATTGCTTTTTTAACAATCTCTTGACGAGGAAGTACACTCATTTGTTTTTTCACTTCAGCATACACTAAATCAATTATTGCTTTAGATGTTGAGACTAAAATTACTTGGCTATCTATTCCATGTTCTGCTTGACTCAATAAATCTGAAGCGATATAAGCAGCATTAGCTGTGTCGTCTGCAACGACAAGCAACTCACTTGGACCTGCAGGCATATCAATAGCAACTCCATATTTAATGGCTAATTGTTTTGCAACAGTAACAAATTGGTTTCCTGGACCAAAAATTTTATACACCTTTGGAATGGTTTCTGTCCCAAAAGTTAAGCCAGCTATAGCCTGAATTCCGCCTACTTTAATAATTTTTGTAACACCACAAAGTTGTGCCGCATAAAGAATTTCTGGACTAATTTTTCCATTTGAATTTGGAGGCGAGCATAAAACAATTTTGCTACAACCAGCTATTTGTGCAGGAACGGCTAACATTAATACTGTTGAAAATAAAGGTGCAGTACCACCAGGAATATATAATCCAATTTTCTGGATAGCTCTTTTTTCCTGCCAACACAATACTCCTTTGGAAGTTTCAACTTTTACAGATGCTGTTTTTTGTGCCCTATGAAATTTTTCAATATTAGTTTTAGCAATTTTAATTGCGTTTTGGAGTTCTGAAGAAACCTTTTTTACAGCTTTTTCAATTTCTTTATCTGCAACTACATTAGATTCTAAATCAACATTATCAAAAAGTGATGTGTATTTATTAATTGCTAGGTCACCCCTTTGTTTAACTTCTTTAAAAACCTGATTTACTGTCGCTTCAATATCATCAACCGATTGTGTTGGTCGTTGTAATAATGTTGACCAATTTTTTTGTTTTGGATTTTCTATTATTTTCATAATTGTCTTCTATCTTTATTAATGTCTCGACTGCGCTCGACCAGACATTTTATTTTTAAATCACCATTTTTTCTATTGAACAAACTAAAATTCCTTCAGCTCCGTTTTGTTTTAAAGTATCGATAATTTCCCAAAATTCATTTTTATTTAATACAGAGTGTACCGAACTCCATCCTTTCTTTGCTAATGGTAAAACTGTTGGACTCTTCATACCAGGAAGGATATTAATAATATCTTGAAGTTTATCATTTGGTGCGTTTAATAATATATATTTTGATTGCCTCCCTTTTATAACGGATTGGATTCTAAATTGAAGCTTATCTAAAATTTGCTTTTTTTTATCATTAATAAATGTTGTTGAAGCCAAAACGGCTTCAGACCTAAACAAAACTTCTACTTCCTTTAAATTGTTTTTAAATAGTGTGCTTCCGCTTGAAACAATATCGCAAATAGCATCTGCCAGACCAATATTTGGTGCAATCTCTACAGAACCGTTAATTATATGGATGTCTAATTCTATTCCCTTTTTTTTTAAATATTGCTTCACAGTATTAGGATAAGAAGTAGCAATACGTTTCCCGCTTAAATCACTAACCGTTTTGTATGTTGAGGATTTAGGAATAGCAATAGAAACTCTACATTTTGAAAAGCCTAATTTTTCTATAATTGTGATATCATTACCTTTTTCGATGAGAACATTTTCGCCTATTATAGCTGCATCTACAACACCATCTTTAAGGTATTGTGGAATATCTCCATTTCTTAAATAAAAGACTTCTAAAGGAAAATTTCTAGCGGATGCTTTAAGTTGATCTTTTCCATTATCGATAGAAATTCCAATATCTTTTAG
>CAYRVY010000095.1:0-7226 GCA_964427695.1 uncultured Flavobacteriaceae bacterium | reverse complement strand
TTAGATTTAAAAACTACTAAAAATTTTGAAGGTCTTATGCTGTCGTATCAAAACAGCAAAATAGCACAACAAAAGGCAGCTCAATTAATTTTTGGAGCCATAGCAGCAAAAGGTGTTTTACCTGTTTCGATAGGAAACGATTTTAAAGCTGGTCATGGCATACATTTTCCATCAGTAAGTAGGTTGAGTTATGGATTACCAGAACGTGTTGGGCTTAATTCAGAACGATTAAAAAAAATAGATTCTGTTGCACAATACGCAATAGATTCGTTGATGACACCAGGAATTCAGATAATAGTTTCAAGAAAAGGTAAAGTGGTTTATAATAAAAATTTTGGTAAGCATACATATAAAGGAAAAGAAAAGGTAAAATTTAACGATATTTATGATGTCGCTTCTTTAACAAAAATATTAGCTACAATACCATTACTCATGGAATTAGAAGAACAAGGCATTGTTTCTTTAGATTCAAAATTATCACAGTTATTACCAGATTATAAAGATTCTAATAAAAAGGATGTGACTATTAAAAAGATGTTATCGCATTATGCAAAATTGAGACCTTGGATTCCTTTTTATTATCAAACATTAGATTCGGTTACAAAAAAACCTCATGCCAAATATTATAGAACAAAAAAAAGCAAAGCATATAGTATTGAAGTTACAAAAAATTTATTTTTAAGATCAGATTATCAAGATTCTATTCAAGAGATAATTAAAGAAAGTGAAATGCTGGATAAGCTAAAATATCGTTATAGTGATTTGCCTTATTATATTTTAAAGAAATTTATTGAAACACATTACGACCAATCTTTGGATAAATTAGTACAACAGCATTTTTATAAATCTTTAGGAGCTAATTTTACAACGTATAACCCTAATAACAAATTTAGTGATACGCAAATAGTACCTACTGAAATTGATGATTATTTTCGTCATCAGGAAATTCATGGTTATGTTCATGATATGGGAGCAGCCATGCAAAATGGTGTAGGAGGACATGCAGGTGTTTTTAGTAATGCCAACGATGTTGCCAAAATAATGCAACTATATTTACAAAAAGGATATTATGGAGGAAAGCGTTATTTTAAAACAGAAACAATAGATAAATTTAATACATGCTATTTCTGTGATAAGGATAACAGAAGAGGGATTGGATTTGACAAGCCACAACTTGAAGACGAAGGTCCAACATGTGGATGTATTTCAATGTCCAGTTTTGGTCATTCAGGGTTTACTGGAACTTATGCTTGGGCAGATCCAGAAGAAGAGATAGTATATGTTTTTTTAGCAAATAGAACTTATCCTAAAACTGGAAAAGAGAATAGATTACTAAAAGAAAGTATAAGAACAGAAATACAACGCTTAATTTATGAAGCAATAGATGAATAAATATATGAAAATAGGAATTGTTTGTTATCCAACATTTGGAGGTAGTGGAGTAGTAGCAACCGAACTTGGTTTAGAATTATCTAAACGTGGACATGAAGTGCATTTTATAACCTACAGCCAGCCTGTAAGGTTAGAATTATTGAGTAATAAAGTGCATTATCATGAAGTAAATGTTCCGGAATATCCTTTATTTCATTATCAGCCATACGAACTTGCTTTATCAAGCAAATTGGTAGATATGGTAAAGCTTCACAAAATAGAAGTATTACATGTGCACTATGCAATACCTCATGCGTATGCTGCGTATATGGCAAAGAAAATGCTACTTGAAGAGGGTATTGATTTGCCAATTGTAACTACGCTTCATGGTACAGATATTACATTAGTTGGAAGCCATCCGTTTTATAAATCGGCAGTTACATTCAGTATTAATAAATCTGATGCTGTAACATCTGTATCTCAAAGTTTAAAAGATGATACCATTCGCTTGTTCAACATTAAAAGAGACATAGATGTTGTTCCTAATTTTATAGATTTAAGTAAATACCAACATGATTTTACAGATTGTCAACGTGAAATGATGGCTAAAGCTGATGAAAAGATAATTACACATATTAGTAATTTTAGACCTGTTAAACGTATTGAAGATGTCATCAATATTTTTTACAATATCCAAAAAGAAATTCCAGCTAAACTAATGATGGTTGGCGATGGTCCTGAAAAAGAACCTGCGGAGCAGTTGTGTAAAAAACTAGGTATAGAAGAAAAAGTCGTCTTTTTTGGTAAAAGCCGTGAAATAGATAAAATACTATGTTTTAGCGACTTATTCTTATTGCCTTCTAAAACAGAGAGTTTTGGGTTAGCAGCTCTAGAAGCTATGGCTTGTGGTGTGCCAGTAATTTCTAGTAATACAGGAGGAATTCCAGAGGTTAACATACATGGAGTTTCGGGATTTTTAAGTAATGCCGGCGATGTAGAGGATATGACAAAAAATGCGCTCTATATACTTCAAGACGAAAACGAATTAAAAGTATTTAAAACAAATGCTAGAAAAGAAGCTAAACAATTTGATATCCACAAAATTGTACCTTATTATGAAGCTATTTATAAAAATGTATTAAATAAACACTCTTTAGTATGATTCGTTTAGTTGCAGTTTGTATTTTCCTTTTTTCATCTTGCGGTTCTGGAATTAATAAAAATACAAAGTCATTAGGTCAAAACATCATTGCTTTTGAAAAGCTTGCTCAAGATTTTTATGGCGGAATGACAGATTCCAAATTTATTGTTATTAAAGATGTAAAGTCATTACATATGGTTTATAACGTAATAAATGAGGGTAAAACACCAGAATTAAAAACACCTATTATAAATTTTGAACAGGAAACGGTTATTGCACTATTTCTCGGAGAAAAAAATTCTGGAGGATACTCGATTGATGTAGAGCAAATTAAGACTATTCATGATAAGGTTAATGTTGTTTATAAAATAACTTCTCCAAAAGCAGGAGAGATGGTAACTTCTGTAATGACACAGCCTTATTGTATTGTTAAAATACCTAAAACTTTAAAAGAAATTGTTTTTCTCCAGCAAAAACTTTAAAAGCTAAATTATTTTGCCTTGGAGGAAAAAGGCAGGTTGTAAATTTAGAAAATGAACAAGGCGGATTATACAAATAATTAAAATCTAAGCTTACAACTCCATTGGTTTCCGGAAGGTCAAGATACATATATCTACCACCTCCATAGCTTTCATCTCCTGTAGTTTCGTCGCTAACCATTGTAAATCCATTTTTCCCAACATCTAGTGTATAGGTCTGACCATTAAAGCTAAAAGTTACGTTTCCAATAAAGTCTGTACTCGCGTTAACTCCTAACTGTGTATGTACAGATTCGGTTTTTGCTTTGTCATAATAAGTAAATTGTCCTTGAAAAATAAATTTAGGGTTGAGTTTAAACAATTGGAAACCTTTAAAATTTTCTATTGCAGGATTGTTTTTGTCCCAAACTCTTAAGTATAGTTGCCTAGAACGTGTAATAACTTGCCAGTTTAATTGTTCATAAAAAAGTTTAATTGAACTACCATATTCATTTAATTTTAATGGGATAGTATTTACTATTGAGTCTTGCTCTGTTTTAATTACAATATTTTTGGAAGCATTAAATACTAAAGACTCCTTTAAAACGGAAATTGTTCCAATTTGAGAAGGCAAAGCATCTATATCTATTACAAAATTATTTTCAGGGTCTTTTCCAAAGGTGTTTTCTAAAGAATCTAATTTAAAAAGACCTATAAGCTGCAGGTAGTTAATTCGGTTTTGTGCTCTTTTGGCTTTATTTTCTTCAAATTTAGCAATATATGCATCATCAATATTTAATTGCTTTTTTTTGTTTTCGCAGGAAACTATTAAAACTAATAGGATTATTAGGAGATTTGTTTTCATAAGTATATAAGGCTTCAATTTTTTTATACTGAAAAATTTACGTGCTATATTTTTAATTAGTATTATTAACGACTTTTTAAGCTTTAAATCAATAATTAAACGCGTCATCACAAAAATTACAGCTTATGGGATTAATGAAAGCAATCCTTATGATGTGATGATTACCAAAGAATCTCCAAATTATTAGAGGTAAATTTTTAAGTTTCGCTTATCGCTTTTGGTTATGATTGCGTTGTGGATTGACAGTTTTGTTTGGCTTTCATTACGAGTGTTCCGAAACCTGACCGCAAAAGTGCTGAGGCACTTTTTAGGTCAAATAAAAACTGTGACAACGAATTTTTCATAACATTTTTAAAGTTTAAATATAGTTCTTAAATTTTCTTTTTAACGCTAAACCACAATGAATTATAACTGGTGTTGTGCTTTCATGCTTATTACGATATTGCGTCAATGATTTTAATTTTTAGCACTTCACTAAATTCGTTTTCATTAATTATTGAATAAATAATTTCATAGAGTAAATCTTTGTCTATTCGATTATCAGCAATATGTACTGATATATTTTCCATTTCAATAATGAATTTATCAATACAATATTCTAACCCATTTATTTCTAGAAAATATGCACCTAGCGCTATACTACTTCTCTTATTTCCATCACTAAATGCATGATTTTTGTTTACAGAAAAAACCAAATGAGTAAGTTTAACCTCAAATTCTGGATAATATAAATCATTCTGAATGTGTTCTAATACGCTATCAAGTAAACCAATATCGTTTATACCATGCGCACCACCCGATTCATTGATTATAAAATCATGCTCTTTTTTAGCATATTCTAGATTGAAATAATTAAAAGCCGCCATATTATCTGTTTTTGAGTCTTTTAAAAACATCTATATTCTCTTTTAATCTTTCTTCCAGAGCCATGCTTTTTTCTCCAAGGAACTTTTCGAATTCGTGCTCATTAAGATGAGTTACATAATTTTTAAGTTTTTCATGTAAAGCATCTCTGAACGCCATATCTCGACTAGCCATTAAAGTTCTGGCTTTTTCTAATAAAGGTTTTAATACTGCTTGATTACTAATTTCGAATTCATTAAATAATACTGTAGATTCAGGTATTGATAATTTTCTTTTAATGGCTTTATATTTAAGTATCAAATATTCGGCGAATCCATTTTCATATGCAGCAATTAAATCAAGAACTTCAGAATACATAGTTTCTCTGGCTGAGTCACTTGATTTTAATTTGAGTATTTGTTTATACTCTTTTGCATTTTCATGAAAAATGCTTTTGTAAACAGCATCAGTTAATTGGGCATATTTCCATTTATTATCTACTATACATTCATCCAAAGCATTTGTAAATGCTTGTCGATAATTAAATTCTCTTATAGCACTTGGAAGAAATTCATCTTCTCTTTGATTTACATATTTAGTTACTCCTCCAATCTTTGCATTAAGAGTATCAATTACAATATCTAGAATAAGAGTTCTAAGTTGTTTGGCTCTATTGCTTTCAGTTAAAAGCATTCCTATATTCAAAAATGTTCTAAAATCAAATACTCCTAGTTTCGGGGCTTTTGCTATGTCACCGACATCAATGTCGGTAACACTATCTTTTCCTTTAGAATATTGATTATAAACTTCTTTAAATACTTTAAGTCTAGTTCCACTTAGAACTTCATAACCATTATCAATTAGTTCTTGTTCATATTGCTCAATATATCTTTCTATAGTTCTTAAATCTATATCATAGAAATCTGCTATTAGTTTCTTAGTGTACTTCAAAGAAGATTCAAATGGAATTCCTGGGAATGCTATTTCATTTTCAATCTCAATAAGAGCAAACTTATTATTTAAAATATTTTTTCTGTGTATATCAGATGTAGTAAGATTTTTACTCATTATTATTTATTTTATTGGCATGAAGCACAATGTTTTGATATGATTAGTTTAAATTAATTATATCAGACGATAAGCGAAGTTATATTTTTTAAGCTTTAAAATCAAGCTAAATAATTGATTTAATGTATTTTGTTTTCAACTTCTGTTTACTTCTAAAAATTAAAAAGGGATGCTAACTAACACATCAAACTTTTTAGGTAAAACACTTCATCCATTTAAAATTACAATTCGGTCATTGTCTTTTTAATAACAGTTAAGAATCAAAGACATTTGTTTCATAATTAAAAAACGAACAATTATGCAAAAATTAATCATCATTTTGGTACTATTCGTAACAGGAGTTATAACTTCTCAAACGAATTATGAAAAAGGCATGCAAGAAGCCTTTGAGCTTTGGGGAAGCAATCCAGTAGAAACTTCAAATCTTTTTGAGCGTATTGCCAAAGCAGAACCAGATAACTGGTTGCCGAGTTATTATGCTGCACAAATAAACATTATTAGTAGTTTTGGAGAGCAGGACAAAGTAAAACTAACTGCTCAACTTGGTAAAGCACAAGATTTACTAAATATGTCTAAAGCCATTTCAAAAAATAATCCTGAAATTATAGTTATGGAAGCATTATTAAATACAGCTTGGGTAGCTTTCGATGGTGCAACTTATGGCATGACCTTATCTGGAAAAATTACTGCATTATATGCAAAAGCAGAAAAAGTAGCACCAAATAACCCAAGAGTGGTTTTAAACAAAGCAGAATGGGCTATGGGAAGTGCTCGTTTTTTTGGACAGGACACAGCACCATTTTGCAAGGATGTTGAAAGAGCTATTGAACTTTTTGCTAACTTTAAACCAGAAACAGCGTTTTATCCTAAATGGGGAAAAGAACGTGCTGGACAAATTTTGTCAGATTGTAAATAGAAATTAATTTATTGAAAAATTAAATCATGAATAAACTGACCAAAAATATTCTCATTACATTTTTCATAGGAATAGTAGTATTTGTAATGGATAATGCTTTGTCTGAAGGATTTAATTACTCTAGCCTCAACAATCTATTGGCGAGTTTTGGCATTTATCAGTTGTATTCATTTGTGATTGGTTTTTCTAATATGTATTATTTTGATTATTTAGATAAACGTAATTGGAAACCAAGAGAAAGAATAAAACGCATAATAATGGGGTTTGTTGGTTCGGTAGTTATAACCCTTGTTAGTTTATTTTTTCTTAATATGTTCACTAGTACCATAATAAATGGACAATCTTTGGAAGCCTTTATTGAGGGAGAAAGTATTGAGAGGTATCAATTTGGATTATGGATAACTTTATCAGTAGTATCAGTATTTCATATAGTTTATTATTACAACGATTATCAACAAAAGAAGTTAAAAGAACAAAAGATTATTGCAGGCTCTGCAAGTGCTACCTTTGATGCTTTAAAAAATCAGTTAGATCCACATTTTTTGTTTAATAGCTTAAATGTGT
>CAYRVY010000094.1:0-7228 GCA_964427695.1 uncultured Flavobacteriaceae bacterium | reverse complement strand
TGCAACTGGTGAGGTAGGTGACGGAAAAATCTTTGTGTCAGACATACAAGATTGCTACAGAATACGAACAGGCGAAAAGGGAGGTAACACTTTAAAATAATCAATCAAATAAAAAAATTATGGAATTATTAACTACAAATAATGTATGGATGATGATCTGTACAGCACTCGTTTTCTTTATGCATTTAGGATTTTCCTTTTTAGAAATAGGGCTTACGAGACAAAAAAACACAATCAACATATTATTCAAAAACATTTTCATCATTACTGTTGGGCTACTCTTATACTGTCTAATTGGATTTAATTTAATGTATCCAGGAGAATTTAACGGATTTATAGGATTTGCAGGATTTGGATTAGATTCGCCATTAACAGCAGAAGGAACTTTAGATCTGGCTTATAATGAAGGCTATACTTATTGGACAGATTTCCTTTTTCAAGGTATGTTTGCTGCAACTGCAGCAACAATTGTATCTGGAGCTGTAGCTGAACGAATAAAAATCGGACCCTTCATGATATTTACAATAATTTATGTTGGATTAATTTACCCAATTGCTGGCTCATGGAAATGGGGAGGTGGATTTTTAGACAAACTTGGCTTCTATGATTTTGCAGGATCTACATTGGTACATTCCGTTGGCGGATGGGCAGCTTTGGTTGCAGTATGTTTATTAGGCTCACGTATTGGCAAATTTAAGAATGGGAAGCCTCAAGCAATCCCAGGGCATAACATACCATTAGCAACTGCTGGAGTTCTTATTCTTTGGTTAGGATGGTTTGGATTTAATGGAGGCTCCGTATTATCAGCAGAATCTGGCGCAACATCGTTGGTATTAGTTACTACTTGTTTAGCTGCAGCTGCAGGTGGAGTTGTATCGCTTTTAGTGTCTTTTGTCTTATATAAGAATCTTGATTTAACCATGTTTTTAAATGGAATATTAGGCGGATTAGTTGGTATTACTGCTGGAGCAGATCAAATGAGCCCAACAGATGCTATTTTAATTGGAAGCATTGCAGGTGCCTTTATCGTTTTTGCTGTTGCACGAATTGACAGATTAAAATTAGACGATCCAGTTGGAGCTATTGCTGTACACCTTATTTGTGGTATTTGGGGAACTTTAGCTGTGGGTATATTTGGTGCATTAGCTGGTTGGGATCAATTTTTAAGTCAATTAATTGGTGTCGGATCTTATGCCGCAATATGTATTTCTTCAACATTTATTATTCTTTTTATTTTGAAGAAAACCGTTGGCATACGAGTTTCAGAACGTGAAGAATTAGAAGGTCTTGATGCTCATGAACATGGTATGAATGCGTACCCTGATTTTAGATTAAATGAACATTAACCCATTGAAATTGAGTTAGTCAAAATAACCCTCGATGTTTAGACATCGAGGGTTATTTATAGTCGCTACAAATTATTAAGCAGAATTTCTACTAGCATTAATATTCCCAAATAAAGAGCGTGTAACAATCTTTTCAAGGATTTGAATTTGCTCATTATCTTTAACATCAGCTTTCTCTAATTCCTGAATTTTTTTAAGTGCATACTGCTGTATTGTTAATAACGGAAGGACTATAGATTCCCTAACTTCAATAGAGGCTTTTCCTGAAGGCTCATTTTCCATCAGTTCCTTATATCCTGCTACTTTTAAAAGCAATCTTTTAGATAACAGATATTCATTATATATAATGCTCCAAAAATCACCAAATTCCTCGTCTTCAGACATATATTTAGTTAAACTAAAAAATGACTTTGTTAAAGACATCATACTATTTTCTAATAAAGTTTTGAAAAAAGTCGAGTTATTGTAAAGTTTTTGAACCTTATCAAACTCATTATTATCTTCGTATTTTTTTAATGCTGTACCGACACCAAAAAATCCAGGGACATTTTGTTTTAACAAACTCCATGAACTTACAAATGGAATGGCTCTTAGATCTGAAAATATTAGTTTCTCAGAATTTGATCTTTTTGATGGTCTGCTTCCAATATTAGCTTTGGCGTAATATTTTAACGTACTCATGCGCTCTAAATACGGAATGAACATCTCATGATTTTTAAAATCTTTATAAACTTGATAGCTTATTTCTGCCAGATTATTCATTACAATTTTGTCATCAAATGACATTTCCGACTTACTATTTCCAATACGATTGGAAATTCCTGAGCTTATTAATTGCTCTAAATTATATTGTGAAGAATCTAAAGTTCCAAAATTTGAACTTATGGTTTGCCCTTGTATGGTAAGTTGCACTTCTTTATCTTCAATAGTTGGTCCTAATGATGCGTAGAATTGATGTGTTTTACCTCCTCCTCTCGCTGGTGGACCTCCACGACCATCAAAAAATATGGCAACTATATTGTATTTTCTTGAAACTTCTGTAAGGAGTTCTTTAGCCCTAAAGATTCCCCAATTTGCCATTAAGTAGCCACCATCTTTTGTGCCATCAGAAAAGCCGAGCATTATTGTTTGTTTATTTCCGCGTTGTTGTAGATGAGTTCTATAAGCAGCATTTGAATATAACTCTTCCATAACCTTTGGTGCATTCTCTAAATCGGTTATCATTTCAAATAATGGCACAATATCTACTGTTAAATGATTTTTAAAAGCAACCAACTTAAGCATTGCAAACAATTGCATAACATTTAAAGCCGTTTGATTGTGACTAATAATATATCTGTTAGCACCACGCTCTCCATTTTTTTCTTGAATAATCTTAATCGCTTTAATAGTTTCAAGCGTATTTACTACAATATCTTCCTTAAATAAACTAATATCTATATCTCCTTTTATAGTTGATAATACTTTAATCTGTTCTTTTTCAGAAAATGAATTATACTTTTTTGGAAATATTCTACTTCCTGATTCTATTAAATCATCAACCATATTTGAAAAAACTGTATGATGAATTCTACTATCTTGTCTTATATCTAATGTCGCAAAGTGATACCCAAAAAGATGAACTTTATTTATTAAACTATCTACTTCCTGAAGGTATAAGGACTGATGATTACTAATAATAATTTCTCTAATATCTGAAAGTTCAGAAATAAATTCCTTAAGATCAATAACTTCTTTAGAGTGCAAATTAATACTGCTTTTATAAAGTTTAGATTCTAAACTGTTAATGCGTTCTTCAACACCTTTAAAAGTAAGTTTTCGTTTAAGAGATCTCAAATCTCGATAATAATTTTTAAGGATTGTTTGCTTTAATCGTTGTGCGACTTTTAAAGTAGTTTCTGGCATTACATAAGGATTGCCATCGCAATCTCCTCCTGGCCAGAATCCAATATTTATT
Organism: uncultured Flavobacteriaceae bacterium; assembly: GCA_964427695.1. GTDB lineage: Bacteria > Bacteroidota > Bacteroidia > Flavobacteriales > Flavobacteriaceae > PRS1. The sequence goes on along the minus strand of CAYRVY010000094.1, from coordinate 3,925 downwards.
ATTTCGTTATGGACTATCTTATTATCAAAAATATTTTGTCGTATATAATTATAAATTTCACCAAACGACTTATAAAAAACATTTTCTAAATACCAAATTAAACTTACTGCCTCATCGTAAGGTGTTGGTTTTTTATGCTTAAAAAAAGGGGTCTTCCCGAGTTGTGCAAATAAAATTCTAATGGTATCTAAATCATTTTGTTTAATAGCCTCAGTTAAATCTGTAATAATCCCTAAAACAGTTCCTGGATAAAATTGAGTAGGATGAGCAGTTAACACAATTCTTACTTTAAACTCTTCCAAATACTGTTGCAACTCTTCTAATTTGTTTTCAGAAACTGCTGTTTCCTTCATGCTTCGTAAAGTCCCAATACCTTCCATATTATTAACTATTGGAAACGCAGCATCTTCAATAGCATCAAACAATACGACTTGTCTTTCTATATATTGAATAAATCGGAATAGAAGATTTATTTGGCTCTTTGTTGCACGTCTTGCCTGATATTTTTTAAAAAAAGTTTCTATAATAGTCGTTGGGTCATCACCATTTTTAAATCCATCTTTACAAGTTTCATGAAATAAAGGCAAAAGCACACCTGTTTTTGTAATAGTATCAAAAGGTAAAGTCATGAAAATACTATTATAAATATTGTATTTAGACGAAACGTTTTGTTTAAAACGTACTAATTTTGGTTGTACAGACATTCTTTATCGATTATATAAAACATTCAAAAATACTAAATCTGAAGCAAAGAATTAATACTGTATGTTAACTTTTATGAATTTATCCAAATATAATGTGTTGCATTATGGACTTCTGAAAAAAAAGCTATAAAAATATCAAGTCAGAAATGATTTTTTAACATAAAAAAAATCTTTGTTCTTTTATCTAACAACAAAGCAGCCTGTCCCAAAATTTGCGGGAGTCTTGATTCTTTAATCGGACAATATTAAGTTTTGATATTATATGCACTTTTTATTTTTGAAAAAAGAAAGAAAATTTATACATATTTATTTACTTCAGAAAGCGTTTTCGAAGGACATCCGGATAAAGTCGCAGACCAGATTAGCGATGCATTAATTGATCGTTTTTTAGCATTTGATAAAAATATGAAAACCGCTTATATTAAGGACTAAACAATTACCGACATTATTTAGTAAGGTTAGTCACGCTTTTCAGAAGCACTCCAGTTGGAATGCTTATTCATACGTTAGTCTTTATTAATTAATGAAGTTCGAGAAGGCTAAAGCTTTTAGTTCTTGTTCTTCTCTTGATATACCATATTTTTGGGCAACACTTTTCCAGTCAGTAACAGATTTTATAACTTCTTTAATTATTTCCTTGGAGTGAGTGTTTTTTAATCGAAAGAACTCATGGATGTCTAATGCTAAATCCAAATTAAGAGAATTATCATTTTCAGATATGTTTAATTTTAATCCTGTTCCTGTTTCAACTGGGTTAATGTCAAAGGCTGGAGATAGCGACCATCCTTTATTAGATAAAACAAAACCGTGATTTCGAAGATGATCATCAGTATTTGAAACACAAATATTAAACACTATTCTACGCCATAACTGTTCTAAATCATTATCAACATTTGCACCATTTTTGATTATAAAATCAGCAAGCTCAAAATAGCTTGCCCCATCATGAAAACCTTGTCCATCTTGATAACCTAACATTGTCATGGCCGATGCAAAATGCAATCTGACTCCATTATTTAATCTATCAAAACGTTTTGTTAAAAACGTATAATACTCAGAAGAATATTTTTGGGCTTTAGACTCTGCCATTATAATTCCAGCATTAATTGCCAATTCATAAGTCACAATTTCCCATCCACCAATATCTCCTTGATCATTTCGACTTGGAAATTTCGCAATCCAAAGATCTCCTTTCTTATCTAGAACTCCAGCTTTTGGTCTGGCTCCACCCAAAGATACTCCAGGAGCAGTCAACATTGTTAGCCACTTTAGGTATTCAGGATTATCAATAATATCCTTTTCCTCTAGTTTTAGACTTATTTGTTCCAGCTCTCTAATGGTTGTCCATGGAGGTAATGCTAACTTATGATTATCATTTAGAAATGGACCAGCATCATCCAATTTAAATCTCAATCCACCCATTCTATGACCATCATAAACACCCAATAAATAATCCGTCTCAAATAACTTTTGTTCAGTCCTTTCCTCTTTTCGGGCCAGAGCCGCTTCTCTTCTCCTCATCAATAACCTTCCCCATCGGTCTGGTGAAGAATCTAAAAATAATCCAAAATTTTCTTTATTGTCATTTAAAAATTGAGGCCCTGAATAAAGTTGTAAGTTCGGGTCGAGTATTTGGGCGTATTCAGATTTCAACCATTCATGATTATATTCGAATGAGAAAATTTCCTTTCCTCTGATTTTTTCAGAATTTAGTATTCCCATAAGTAAAGGAGTTTCAATACCTTTCCAATGAGCGAATACTTTAATATGTCTTCTCCTAACCATGTGCAGTTATTTTACAAATTATTTCGTTTTGGAGCTCTTTCTCTTTGGCCTAATCCAGCATCCTGTATTTTTCTACCAAGTTCATCATCTTTGGCTAATTCTATAAAATCTTTTTCTAAACCCAATACCAGTAATACTAAAAAATATGATCCCATACTAACACTTGGTATACCCTTTTCTATAGATACCAATGTAGTGCGGCTTATATTAGCCCTTTCTGCTACTTGTTTTGTACTAAGCCTTCGTCTTAATCTGGCTAGCCTAATATTTTCTCCCAACTCTGAAAGTATTCGCTTATCTTTCGGCAATATTACAATCTTCTTTTTCGACATAATGTTTAATATAATGTACAAATTTAGTAATTTTTGTTTATTGTATCAAACGTTATCACAATAAATAAAAAAAATAAATTAAAAACACTCTTAATGGTACCAAATTAAGCTATTATACAGAAGGAGGTTAGTCACGCTTCTCAAAAGCGCGCCAGTTGGTGGTAAAATAAATACAAGAGTTTATACTTTGAAGCGTCTAGCTAACTCTCTTTCCGTTGAATTGTTTGAAATTATGATATAACTGAAGATATTTAAATGTTTAAACATAATCTCCTGTCTTCATCACTTTTTTAAGGTTAAAACATAACATACTGAATACAAACACATTAAGTTTACATTTTTAAATATTTTGGGTGTCCTATGTACTATTTTAGGTATATTTAGGCGTAGCTGTTAATCTAATATCGTTTTCTTTACACCAAGTTCTATTTTTATTTGTCCAGTATATTTTGTCTGCCAGTATTAATTTAGGATAATATCCTAATATTTTTTTATAATTTTCTGCTTGCTTTAATGAACTACCTCGAACCAAGGGTACGAGGTATCAAAACAAGTTTAATTGTGATGTATGAATTTTTTTATACTCATTTGTTTTTCCCTGATTCTTTAAATATTTCTTGATTACTTCTTCATTTGCATACTGACCAACCGTATTAATATAATAACCAGAAGTCCAAAATTTTCCTCCCCACAAAAATCGTTTAACTTCTGGATGCAATCTAAATATTTCCCGTGCTGTCAAACTCTTTATCGTATTCACAATCTTTTTAGGTGAAATCATTGGAACACTCTGTATCAAAAAATGAACGTGATTATCATCACATCCTATTTCTATAAAATGAATCTCATATCGAGAGGATATTCCTAAGCATATTTCTTGCAATGTGATAGAAACTTCTTCTGTCAGAACATTTCGCCTATATTTTATAGGGCAAACTAAATGATACAATAACAAACTCTTATTATGACTCTTGTGGATATGCTCACTCATCCATCAAAAATAGCTATCTTTACGCTACACCCGACGCAAGCGTCGGGGAATTCTCTAGATTAAATCATTTGCTTCATTATAAGCATCCCAACTCAATGTGTCTGCTGTAAAAT
>CAYRVY010000093.1:0-7233 GCA_964427695.1 uncultured Flavobacteriaceae bacterium | reverse complement strand
GCAAAACTAAATAATGCACTTATGCCAGAAGCATTATCATCTGCGCCATTATATATGTTACCATTCTTAATACCTTCATGATCATAATGAGCACTAATTACAATATACTTATCTGGAAAAGTGCTTCCTTTAATGAATCCTAATACATTCACACCATTGTACATAATATTTCTACTTGAGAAAGAAAATGGTTGCTCATAAGTTTCTCCAAGAGGTTGTATATTTAATTTTCCAAACTCATTAATAATATATTGCTTCGCTTTTGTTGCACCTTGTGTTCCTGTTCGTCTTCCTTCAAAATCATCCGAAGACAAAACTTTTACATGTTGCAATAGCAAGTCTCCATCAAATAAAGTTGGATTTTTTACCTCCTTTTCAGATGTTGTTTGCCCTTTACAAGGCATGTATAAAAAGAATATTAAAATGATTAGGTAGGTTATTTTATTGTTCATAGTTCTATTTGTTTTGGGAGCCAAATCTAATAAAAAATCCCAAAACTTTAATTCGTTTTGGGATTCATTTATGAATTTTAGGTTTTATGTTATTATTTTAAACTTGCTTTCATTAGTTCTCTATTCAATCGAGCAATATTATCTAAAGAAATGTCTTTCGGGCATTCTACTTCACAGGCTCCAGTATTTGTACAGTTACCAAAGCCTTCCAAGTCCATTTGAGCTACCATATTTAAAACACGATCTGCAGCTTCTACTTGTCCTTGTGGCAATAATGCATATTGCGATACTTTAGCTCCAACAAATAACATTGCCGAAGAATTTTTACAAGTTGCTACACAAGCACCACAACCAATACAAGTAGCTGCATCCATAGCCTCATCTGCTGCATGTTTAGAAATTGGTATATTATTAGCATCTTGTGTGTTTCCGGATGTGTTTACCGAAATATATCCTCCTGCTTGCTGGATACGTTCAAAAGACATTCTGTCAACCACTAAATCTTTAATAACAGGAAATGCTTTTGCTCTAAATGGCTCAATAGTTATTGTGTCTCCATCTTTAAACGTTCGCATATGTAACTGGCAAGTAGTAATACCTCTATCTGGACCATGAGCCTGACCGTTGATGTATAAAGAGCACATTCCACATATACCTTCACGACAGTCATGATCGAAAGCAACAGGTTCTTCTCCAGAGTTTACAAGCTCTTCGTTTAAAACGTCCAACATTTCTAAAAAAGACATATGTTCTGAAATATCAGTTACTTTATAATCGATCATTTGACCCTTTGCCTCTGCGTCTTTTTGTCTCCAGATTTTTAACTTCAAATTCATAATTTTAGTTAAAATTTAAAATATTTGTTTCTATATATTTAGCATTAAAAATTTCATCAAAGTAACTTTCTCTTGCTTTATTTGCTGCTCTTGTTATTTTTGGATTTCTAAAATTCATAATTATAAATAAACTCATTTTTTTTATATCAGGATATGATTCAAAAAAATAAGAGATTGTTGCTTCAAATTTTTCAACAGCATCTCTTCTTTGCTTTTTTCTACGAGCAGCATTTGCCACATCTTTTGCTTCAATAAAATAAAACTCATTTTGAAAAACACAAATCCAATCACATTTTTTTAGTTGATTATTTGTCATTAGACAATTATCATTTTGAAAAAAATGCACATTAGTTTCAGATGCGTTTAAAATTTTTAAATTCCAAATAGCGTCTTCAGTAAGAAATAATGGTTTGTTATTTTTATTATCATCATAGATAAAATACTCTCCTTTTGTTAAAGGATAATGACAGTTTTCATTTAATTCTTCTATCATCTAATGTCTAATAAATTTTCAAATTCATCATTCATTTCATCAGAAACATCATCTATAATATTATCACTAATTAATCCAGATTTTTTGTCAATAATATTATACGCTTCCCCATTTTTTAATTGATAACAACTAATGTCATCAATATTTAACCAATAGTCCTTATTTATTATTTTACTTGTTTCACTTTCATTTAATTTTCCTTTTTTATACGCTATTAAATAATCGTTTATTGCAGATAAAAAGTAAGGCGAATGCGTTGGAATTATAAAGGAATGTTTATTATTATTTACATTCTTAATAAAATATGCCATCAACTTTTTTTGGGTACTTGGGAATAAATTAATTTCAGGTTCTTCAACAATAAATGTTCTTTTTCTTTTATCTATTTCTGTATAAAATTTAATACCCAAAACAATAGGTATTGAAGTTTGATATCCACTTGCTCCATTAGACAATTTGTAAAACACATCTTCGTTTTTCTTTTTAACATAACCGCTTCCATTTTCATTTTTATACGAAATATCTAAAGGTTCAATTTCAATTTCGGATTTAAAATTTTTAGAAATATTGTCTAATAAAGCAAATTGATTGAATAGTGAATCCGATAAGTTTTGAATAGAAGATTTTCCTAAAGAAAAAATGGATTGCAATCCTCTTTCTGTGGGGAAATAAAAAGGATTATTCATTATACTTTTTACCTGATTAGCTAAAAAAGAGGTAGGTATTCTCCACTCTGAAACTAATCCTAATAAACCTTCGTTTTTAGGTTTTAACTCTTCAAACTCACTTAATAATTTTTTAAACTGATTTGATTTTGGGGTCAATTGTGGCTTGAAAACATTCGCTGGAGTATATTCTAATTCTTTATTACCTATTGTTGCTTTAAGATTAAGCTCTCTTTTTACTTCTAAAGAATAATCAAGATTTTCATAAAACCAAGAGCTATCATCTTGTAAAAACTCTTCTAAACCCCAATCTTTTAATGCAGTATTAACAAAACTACCTTGATAATTCAAAATATCATTTGAGTCATCAGTTATATAAGAAAAATATCTGCAAATTGCTAAAACTTTGGCAACAGTACTTTTGCCTGTGGCTTGTTCGCCAATAAGCACAGTAATTTTACCTAAATCTAAATCAATATTTTTAATTGGACCAAAGTTTTCTATGATTAATTTTTCTTTCATTTTTATTTACAAAAATAATTAATAGCAAAAATAGTTTATTTATAACTTCTAGTCTTCAACTCAACATCCTTAAACTCCAAATTTTCTTTATGTAAAATAGCATCAGTTGGTTCGCCTTTATATTCCCAAGCTGAAACATAGGCATAATCTTTATCGTTACGTTTTGCTTCTCCCTTTTGTTCGCCATCTAATTCTACAGATTCTTCTCTAAAATGTCCTCCACAAGATTCATTTCTTTCAAGAGCATCTTTAGCAAATAGTTCGCCTAATTCTAAAAAGTCGGCTACACGTCCAGCTTTTTCAAGTTCAGGATTCATTTCATTTTCATTTCCTGGCACTTTAACGTCACGCCAAAATTCTTTACGAATAGCTTTAATATCTGCCATTGCTTCTTTTAAATGCTTTTCGTTGCGAGCCATTCCTACTTTGTCCCACATTATTTTTCCGAGTTTTTTATGAAAATAATCTACAGATTTGCTTCCGTTATTATTAATTAAGAAATTAATTCTATCTGAAACTTCTTTTTCAGCTTCATCAAACTCTTTTGTATCTGTTGAAATTTTTCCAGTCCGAATATCATCAGATAAGTAATCGCCAATTGTATAAGGCAACACAAAATAACCATCTGCTAAACCTTGCATTAATGCCGAAGCTCCCAAACGGTTAGCTCCATGGTCGGAAAAATTAGCTTCACCAATGCAGTATAAACCAGAAACTGTAGTCATTAAATTATAATCTACCCAAACGCCTCCCATTGTATAATGTGTAGCAGGATAAATCATCATTGGTGTTTTGTATGGATTCTCATCAACGATTTTTTCATACATCTGGAATAAGTTTCCATATTTTTCTTCTACAACTGCTTGACCTAATTGGTATATTTTTTCTTTGGAAGGATTAGAGACACCATGAATTTTTGCTTGCTCTTTTCCGTAGCGATTTATAGCAGATTTAAAATCTAAATACACTGCTTCTCCTGTTGCATTTACGCCATAACCTGCATCGCAACGTTCTTTTGCTGCTCTTGAAGCCACATCTCGAGGAACTAAATTTCCGAAAGCTGGATAACGACGCTCTAAAAAATAATCTCTGCTTTCTTCAGCTATTTCTGTTGGGTTTAATCTTCTTTGCTGAATTGCTTTGGCATCATCCAACTGTTTTGGCACCCAAATACGTCCATCGTTACGCAAGGATTCAGACATCAAGGTTAATTTAGATTGGTAATCTCCCGAACGTGGAATACAGGTTGGATGAATTTGTGTGTAACAAGGATTTGCAAAATACGCTCCTTTTTTATGTATCTTCCATGCTGCTGTAACATTAGAACCCATTGCGTTTGTTGACAAAAAATACACGTTTCCGTAGCCACCTGAAGCAATCACAACTGCATGTGCCGAATGTCGTTCTATTTCTCCAGTAATTAAATTACGTGCAATAATGCCTCGTGCTTTACCATTTACAATAACGACATCCAACATTTCGTGACGATTATACATTTCAATTTTACCACGAGCAATTTGTCTGTTCATTGCCGAATATGCTCCCAATAATAATTGCTGACCAGTTTGCCCTTTAGCATAAAATGTTCTGGAAACCAAAACACCTCCAAACGAACGATTATCTAATAAGCCTCCATATTCTCTTGCAAAAGGTACGCCTTGTGCAACGCATTGGTCAATAATATTTCCAGACACTTCTGCCAAACGATGTACATTAGCTTCACGAGAGCGATAATCGCCTCCTTTTACAGTATCGTAAAACAACCTATATGTAGAATCGCCATCACCTTGATAATTTTTTGCTGCATTAATTCCGCCTTGAGCAGCAATAGAATGTGCACGACGTGGAGAATCCTGATAACAATATGCTTTTACATTATAACCTAATTCTGCTAAAGTTGCTGCTGCAGAACCTCCAGCTAAACCAGTTCCAACAACTATAATATCAATATTGCGTTTGTTTGCAGGATTTACGAGATCTATTTTATCTTTATAAGTTGTCCATTTATCTTTAATAGGACCTTTTGGTACTTTTGAATCTAAAGTTGCCATTATGAAAATACATGTTTAAGATGATGATATACTGCAATAAAAATAAATCCTAACGGAATAACAATTGCATATATTTTTCCGATGGTTTCGTAAGTTTTTTTGCGAATGGAAGGAATTCCCATAGACTGAAAAGCTGATTTAAAACCATGTAATAAGTGTAATGCTAAAAGCACAAATGCAATTACGTAAGCTACAACTCTAACAGGGTTTAAGAATTTTTCTTGTAGCTCATGGAAATATCTGTATCCTTCTACGCCTTCGTGCAAGCCAGACCAATCTCCTTTAATAAATTTCGTATTAATTTCTGGAAACCAAAAATCTATAAAATGTAAGACGATAAATGCCAGAATTGCCAATCCGCTCCAAATCATGTTTCTACTCATCCATGTAGAGTTTGCATTTCCTTTGTTTTTTGCATAACTAATATCTCTGGCTCTCCAATTTTTTAGTTCTAATACGAATCCCATAACAAAATGAAAAACAACACCAAAAATTAATACAGGTTGTAAACCAAATTGAATAAATGGATTTGTTCCCATAAAGTGCGACACTTCATTAAAAGTATTTGGACTAAAAACCGATAAAATATTTATTGCAAGATGTTGCAATAAGAAAAACATAAGGAAGAATGCCGAAAGTGCCATGGCTACTTTTCTTCCTATCGAAGATTTAAAAAATCCGCTCATTTTGTTGAAGTTATTTTATAAGCAACAAATGTAAGGCTTCTTATGTTTTAGGAAAAATGAATTTAGGCATTAATTATTTATTTCACTTCAAAATCTGTTTTTTTAGAACCTATTTGAATGGTATATTTTCCTTTAGGTAAATAATACTTTTCGTTTTTTGCTTTTTTTATTTCAATACTCCTTTTTTCTTTAAGCAGTGCATTTCTTCCTGCTTCGGTAAGTGTTAAATCATAATCCACATAATTAAAACCTTTGTCTGCACTTACAGATATTGAATTAAGTTCTGCATTGCTTTCTGATAAGATTTTAACGATTTGCTTCCCTGAAGCATTTGCATAGAATATAAAAGTTGTAGATGGCTCAAAAGCATCACTCCATTTGCTCCAGGAACTTCCCCATCGTTGCGAAAAACGTACACTTTTAGTTTCAAAAAGTGTTATATTTTTAGAGCTCATTGAAGGATTCATCTTTTGCAATGCTTCCACATTAGTTTTATAAATACTTCTTCCGTGTGTTCCTAAAAGCAAATCTTTTGCTTCTGCTTGTACAGCAATATCATGAACAGCTACACTTGTTAATCCTTTACTAAATGCTTCCCATGAATCTCCATTGTTAAAAGATACATAAGCACCATTATCCGTTCCGAGATATAAAATATTTTCGTTTTCAGTGTCTTCTCTAATTACATTTACTGGCGACAGTGGAATATTTGAACTAATGCTTTTCCAGGTTTGCCCATAATTGTCACTTATATAAACATAGACCTTAAAATCGTCCCAACGATAGCCGTTTAAAGTTATATAAACACGTTCTTTTTTATGTTGTGATGCAATTACTCGACTTACCCAAAGGTCTTTTGGAAATGAGCTGGAAATATTACTCCAACTTCCTCCTCCATTTTTTGTTATATGCAAAAAGCCGTCATCGCTTCCTACGTATATTAATCCAAACTGAAATGGAGATTCGCTTATTACTGTTAAAGTTCCGTAAGCTACATTTCCTTTTTTACCTCCTTTGGTTAAATCGTCACTTATAGCTTTCCAATCATCGCCTTGATTCATAGAACGCATGAGTTTATTGCCTCCTAAATACAAAATATCTTGGTTGTGAGGTGATAGTAAAATTGGCGTTTGCCAATTAAATCGATACGGATTGTCTCCTAACTCGTGTTTTATTTGTAATCGTGTTGTTTTCTTTGTGTCTCTATTAATTCTAAAATAATTCCCAAATTGAAATCCAGTATAAACAATATTCGCGTTTCGAGAATCTACTTGTACTTGCATACCATCGCCTCCCATAATTCCTTCCCAAGGATATTGACCAGTTTGATGCCACGATTTATCTTCTCTCGCATTATTTGCTCCAACCCAAACACCATTATCCTGCAATCCTCCATACACATTATACGGTTTTTCATTATCGACAGCAATCGCATAAAATTGTCCAACTGATGGCGAATTGTTCTTAATCCAGTTTTCACCATCGTCGTATGTTATATTTACACCTCCATCGTTTCCATTTATTAAAT
>CAYRVY010000092.1:0-7294 GCA_964427695.1 uncultured Flavobacteriaceae bacterium | reverse complement strand
TGCAATGGCGTTTTGCTCCATTATCAGATTTATTTGTAGTTTACAACGATAATTACTTTACCGATACTGTTTTTGCACCAAGAGTGCGTTCGTTTAATGTTAAATTAACATATTGGCTTAATCTATAATTTATGGAAAACACACCTCTTTTTACAGACGATACCATTGTATTTGGTCTGTTAATGCTTGCTTTAGGTCTTATTTTTTATACCGAATCTTTAAAAACAGGGTTCTGGTCAAAATTTTACAAAATAGTTCCGGGTTTATTTATGGCTTATATGATTCCTGCTGTTTTTACTACAGCAGGTTTAATAGCACCAGAATGGGAAACAACAAATGATGCTGGCGAAATAGTATTACATAATACAAGTTTATATTATGTAGCTAGTAGATATTTGTTACCTGCTGCTTTGGTTTTAATGACCTTAAGCATAGATTTAAAAGCCGTTTTTAATTTAGGGTGGAAAGCTTTAATTATGTTTTTTACAGGAACCATTGGTATTATAATTGGAGGTCCAATTGCTATATTATTGATTTCTACAGTTTCTCCAGAAACTGTTGGTGGTTCAGGGTTTGATGCGGTTTGGAGAGGTTTATCAACTTTAGCAGGTAGTTGGATTGGTGGTGGTGCCAACCAAACTGCAATGCTCGAAATATATAGTTATAATCCAAAATTATATGGAAATATGGTTTTTGTTGATATTGTCGTTGCAAATGTTTGGATGGCCTTATTACTAATTGGAATTGGAAAACGAGATCGTATCAACAAATGGCTTGGGGCAGATACTTCTGCTATTGAAACTTTAAAAGAAAAAGTATCAACCTTTACTGCCAAAATAAAACGAAATCCTTCGTTAACAGATTTAATGATTATTGCTGCTATTGCTTTTGGAACAGTTAGTCTTTCACATTTTTGCGCAAACTTTTTAGCACCTTTCTTTAGTGATGTGGTTTCAAATATAGAATCTCCAACTACTCAAAATATCTTTTCATTTTTAAGTTCAAAATTTTTCTGGATGATTAGTATTGCTACTATAATTGCTGTTTTATTATCATTCACAAAAGCTAAAAATTATGAAGGTGCTGGAGCTAGTAAATTTGGTAGTGTATTTATTTATATTCTTGTAGCAACTATTGGAATGAAAATGGATTTAACCCAAATATTCGATAATACAGGTTTAATTGTTATTGGTGTTGTTTGGATGACAATACATGCAGGCTTATTGATTATGGTTGCTAAACTTATTAAGGCTCCATATTTCTTTTTAGCAATTGGTAGTCAGGCAAATGTTGGTGGTGCAGCTTCTGCACCAATCGTGGCATCGGCTTTCCATCCATCATTGGCTACAGTTGGTGTTTTACTCGCTGTTTTTGGTTATGCTATCGGAACTGTTGCAGCCATTTTATGTACCATTTTAATGGAATTAGCAGCTGTAAGTTAGTTATAATTATAGTTTGTACTTTAATTTTTTTAACACACAATTTTATATGATATTTGCTATCCTAAATTTTTATATATGAAAAGAGTATTAATTATATTTTCATTGCTGTTTATTTTTTCCTGCGGAAAAAAAGAACCCGATTTAATAGTAACTGGTAATATAAAAGGATTAAAAAAAGGAACTCTATACCTTCAAAAACTAAAAGGTACTGCTTTAGTTATATTAGATTCATTAGAGATAATTGGAGAACTTCCATTTGAATTACACAGCGATTTGGAAGAACCTGAAGTGTTGTACCTAACTCTTGATAAAAATAGCCTTAACACCGATAGAATATCGTTTTTTGCCAATAAAGGAATTACTGAAATTAATACGACGCTGAAACGTTTTGCTTTCGATGCGAAGATTTATGGATCCATTCAACAAATGCAATTTGATGCGTATTATACTATTATTTCTAAATTTAACAACCAACGATTAGAATTAATTAAAAGTCAATTTGAAGCCCAACAAAGTAATAACGATTCTTTAATTGAAGCTGCTAATTTTGCTGCTGAAAATCTGATTAAACGAAAGTATTTATATACAGTTAATTTTGCTTTAAACAACAAGGATAGTGAAGTTGCTCCTTATGTTGCACTTGCCGAAATCTTTGACGCTAATATTAAATATTTAGACACTATTTATAACTCGCTACCAAAACATATTGCTGACTCAAAATATGGACGAGAATTAGACAGACATATTAAAAAACGTAAAGAAGAAGAAAATAATTAAAACAAAAAACTCGCTTAAAGCGAGTTTTTTGTTTTACAGTTTGTTAATCTTTTCAATTAAAGCTCTTCCTTTATCTTCAAGATCTTTATTAATAGCTTTAAAGTGTGCCTTTTTATTTTCCACACTTTTATCATTAACTTTTGTAATAAGGTCATCAAAAGTTGCAATAGCTTCATCTATAATAGCTTCGCTATTTTTAGTGTCTTTATCTGTATTAGAATATTCCCATACATAAACTGCTTCTATGATATCTCCTAAAACATAATTGATATCTTTTTTTAGGTCTCTTACGTTTCCCATAATTATTGTTTTTTTAGTAAGCCACAAAAATAAGTAATTAATTCAAAATAGATTCCCACTTTAGCAGGAAAGACGCATAAATTGTTAGCTCAAAATTAATTTGATGAAAAGTTTATTTTATTACACATAAACTTCTAAAAGTTTCGCTTTTTCCGCAGTAATTTGATAGTCTTTTATTATGGCAGGAACTAAAACTGTTTCTCCTTTTTTTATTGTTGATGTAAACAAACTGTTTGAAATTACTGCTTTACCTTCGACACACATATAAATTATAAACGAGTCTTTGTCATTTTGCTTTTGAATGGTTCCGTCAAGTGGAATAAAATTGGTTGTAAAATAAGGACAACTAACCATATTGTTGGAGTAATTTTCCATTTTTGAATAGGAAACTCTAAACTTATCTTTCATTTCAAAACCAATCGCATCAATAGCTAAATCAATGTGCAATTCTCTTTCATTTCCATTGTTATCTACTCTATCCCAATCATAAATGCGATAGGTAACATCGCTTGTTTGTTGTATTTCGGCAAGCATTACTCCTGCTCCAATGGCATGAATACGACCAACATCTATAAAATAAGTGTCGCCTTCTTTTACTGTATCAAAATTTAATATTTTTGGAAGTGTTTTATCTTCAAGATGTTGCAAGTAAGTTTCTGGAGTTGTCTTTTGGTTAAACCCTACAATTAAATTTGAATTTTCATCTGCTTGCATAACATACCACATTTCGGTTTTCCCAAGAGAATTATGTCGCTTTGCTGCCAGTTCATCATTTGGATGTAATTGAATAGACAAATCTTCTTTTGCATCAATAAACTTTATTAGCAGCGGAAATTTATTTCCGAAGATTTTATAATTCTTTTCTCCAATTAAATCACCTTTAAACAATTCTAAAAGCTCTTTTAATGATTTTCCTTTTAATTTGCCATTTGTAACTATTGAAGTATTACCTTCCACATCACTAATTTCCCAACTCTCACCTACATTTGGCAAATCACTTTGCTTATTAAGAAGGGTTTTTAATTTTTGTCCTCCCCAAATTTTTTCTTTCAAAATGGGTTTAAATTTTATTGGATATAATGTATTTATCATAAATTATTTACCTGAATAGGATACAAAGTTACGAGGTGTTTCATAAAGAGTAATTTCAAGTTCTGAATGTGAATCTAACTTAGGTTTGATTTTATTATATATTACAACTGCAATATTTTCGACAGTAGGATTCAATTTTGCAAATTCTGGAATTTCAATATTAAGATTTTTATGATCGAAAGCATCTTCCACTTCTGTTTTAATAATTTCTTTTAAGATTTTAATATCTATAACATAGCCTGTTTCTATATCAATTTCACCAGTTACACTAACAATAAGTTCATAATTATGACCATGAAAATTAGGGTTGTTACATTTACCAAAAACCAACGAGTTCTTTTCATCACTCCAATCTTTTCTGTACAATCTATGAGCTGCATTAAAATGTGCTTTTCTACTAACCGTTACTCTCATCTGATGAAATGTTTATGTGTTCATAAAATTTTTCAAAAATAATTTTAAACCATTCTGTATAAATTTCTGGTTGCAAAACAATATCAACTTTAATATCATCTAAAAGCATCCATTTAAATGAAGCCACTTCTGCTTCATTGATCATTGGTTCTTCATTATATGTTCCTAAAAGCAGGTGGTCGTATTCATGTTCGGTCAATCCATTATCAAAAGCTGCTTTATAAATGAATGAAATAGATTCTTTTAAGTTGGTAACAAATCCCATTTCTTCTTTTAAACGACGTTTCCCTGCTTCAATATTACTTTCACCATCTCTTTGATGACTACAACAGGTATTTGTCCAAAGATTTGGTGAATGGTATTTACGCATTGCTCTTTGCTGTAACATTAATTCATTTTTATCATTAAAAATAAATACCGAAAAAGCACGATGCAATATCGCTTTTTCATGAGCTTCAAGTTTAGGCATCAATCCAATTTGCTCATCTTGTTCGTTTACAAGAATGACTTTTTCTTCTTCCATGTTGTAAAAATACCAAGTAAAAATATAAAATAAGTCAATGTATTCATAAAAATAAAAAGACAAGTATAGAATAATTCCAATTGAAGCTAATAATAGTATCTTTGCAACCGATTTGTAATAAAGAATATGAGTTTTATAAGCGAAATTAACAGACGTAGAACTTTTGGTATTATTTCTCATCCAGATGCTGGAAAAACAACACTTACAGAAAAGTTATTGCTTTTTGGTGGAGCTATTCAAGAGGCTGGAGCTGTAAAAAGCAATAAGGTAAAAAAAGGTGCTACGAGCGACTTTATGGAAATTGAGCGACAACGTGGAATTTCTGTTTCAACTTCTGTTTTAGCATTCGAGTATAATGCTATAAAAATTAATATTCTGGATACTCCTGGACATAAAGATTTTGCCGAAGACACTTTTAGAACGCTCACTGCTGTAGATAGTGTAATTGTAGTTATTGATGTTGCAAAAGGTGTTGAGGAACAAACTGAAAAATTGGTAGAAGTGTGTAGAATGCGAAACATTCCAATCATTGTTTTTATTAATAAAATGGATAGAGAAGGTAAAGATGCTTTCGATTTACTTGATGAAATTGAGCAAAAATTAGGGTTAAGAGTAACACCTTTAAGCTTTCCGATTGGAATGGGTTACGATTTTAAAGGTATTTATAATATTTGGGAAAAGAATATTAATCTTTTTAGTGGTGATAGCAGAAGGAATATAGAAGACACTATCGAGATTAAAGATTTAATCTCTTCAGAGTTGAATACACTTATTGGAGATTCTTCTGCAAATACTTTGAGAGAGGAAATAGAGTTGGTTGAAGGTATCTATCCTAAATTTAACAAAGACGACTATTTAAATGGAACCTTACAACCTGTTTTTTTTGGTTCTGCCCTTAATAATTTTGGTGTACGCGAGTTGTTAGATTGTTTTATAGAAATTGCTCCAAAACCAAGACCAAAACATAGTAAAGAACGATTAATAAATCCAGAAGAAGAAATATTTTCAGGATTTGTCTTTAAAATTCATGCTAATATGGATCCAAAACATAGAGACCGTTTGGCATTCATTAAAATTGTATCTGGAACGTTTAAAAGAAATACACCTTACCTGCATGTTAGACTAAATAAAAAATTAAAGTTTTCAAGTCCAAACGCTTTTTTTGCTGAAAAAAAAGAAATTGTAAATATTTCGTATCCTGGTGATATTGTTGGACTACATGATACTGGTAATTTTAAAATTGGAGACACTTTAACCGAAGGTGAACAAATAAATTACCAAGGAATACCCAGTTTTTCGCCTGAACATTTTAGATATATTAATAATGCAGATTCATTAAAATCGAAACAGCTACATAAAGGTATTGATCAATTAATGGATGAAGGTGTTGCGCAACTATTTACATTAGAACTTAATGGCAGAAAAGTAATAGGAACCGTTGGTGCTTTACAATATGAAGTGATTCAATATCGATTAGAACATGAATATGGAGCAAAATGTACTTACGAAAATCTAAACATACACAAAGCATGTTGGGTAGAACCTGAAGATGAAAAAAATGAAGAGTTTTTAGCATTTAAGCGTATAAAGCAACGTTTTTTGGCAAGAGATAAACAAAATCAATTGGTTTTTTTAGCAGATTCTTTATTCTCTTTACAGTTAACAGAACAGAAATATCCTTCAATAAAGTTCCACTTAACATCGGAATTTAATTAAGTTTTTCTGATTTTTAAGTACAATTATATTATAAGAAATTGATTTTATTGCTATTTATTAGTTTTTTATCGGATTTTTTGTACATTTGGTCGATATTATTATTAACCTTAATGAAGTTAATTAGATTTAAATATAGATTCATAACCCCAAACATGAACTACTTATGGAAGCCCTTGATAATGTTTTTAGTAATAACGATATTACTGTAACCTTCGAACCTTGTGTATGTATTCACGCAGAAAACTGTGCTAAAGAATTATCTGAAGTATTTAGAACTTCTATTATTCCATGGATTAATCTGGATGCATCAAAATCTAAACGAATTATTAAACAAATAAATCGTTGTCCATCTGGCGCATTAAAGTATAAACTTAATACCAAAAAAGTTAGTGCTTAATAAAAAGCAAAAAAATCCATTTTTGAATACATCACAAAGGGAGTTTTATATTTATGCTTGACCTGTTGGTCCAAAATTAAGAGGCACAGGTGGCTGCTCATAATCTTTTATTTCACCATGAGCATTTTCAAACCGCTTCACATTTTCACTTAAAGCTTTAACTAATCGCTTCGCATGTTGAGGTGTCAAAATAATCCTAGATTTCACTTTACTTTTTGGAGTTCCAGGCATTATGCTTACAAAATCTAAAACAAATTCGGATACCGAATGATTTATAATAGCCAGGTTAGAATAAATACCTTCAGCTATTTTTTCGTCTAATTCAATATTAATCTGACCTTTTTTTGGTTTGTTTTTTTCTTCTACCATTGTAATATTTGTTTACATTTCCAGTATTTTGGAAATCTTATTAATTTAATGATGGATTAGCATAACAATATAAAAAGAATCCCGAAATAAAACGGGATTCTTAACTTACTTTTATAAGAGATTCCCACTTTCGTGGAAATAAATTCGGTTATCTAGTTTTGCTTCTCTTTTAGTCGCAAAACCATAACCTCAATTAATTATAATTCATCTCTTGTTTAGCTTGCATCATTTCATCAAACTCTTGTTTAGAGCCAACAATTATGT
>CAYRVY010000091.1:3221-7356 GCA_964427695.1 uncultured Flavobacteriaceae bacterium | reverse complement strand
AATTCCTTGTAAGAGAAACCAAATGTGAAGATATTTTCACTCCTGAAGATTTCTCAGAAGAGCAACAAATGATGAAAGATGCAGTCATAGAGTTTGTAGATCGAGAAATATGGCCAAATAAAGCACGTTTTGAACAAAAAGATTTTGCACTAACCGAAAGTTGTATGCGAAAATCTGGTGAGCTTGGTTTCCTTGGAGTTGCTGTTCCAGAAGAATATGGTGGTCTCGGAATGGGATTTGTTTCTACAATGTTAGTATGCGATTATATCTCTGGAGCAACAGGTTCTTTCAGTACTGCATTTGGTGCACATACAGGAATTGGCACAATGCCAATCACTCTCTATGGAACTGAAGAGCAAAAGAAAAAATATGTTCCGAAATTAGCAACAGGAGAATGGTTTGGTGCCTATTGCTTAACAGAACCAAGTGCAGGAAGTGATGCAAATTCCGGTAAAACGAAAGCCGTTTTATCTGACAATGGAAAATATTACAGCATTACTGGCAATAAAATGTGGATTTCCAATGCGGGTTTTTGTAATGTAATGATTGTTTTTGCGCGTATTGAAGACGATAAATATATTACAGGTTTTATTGTTGAAAATGAATCTGAAAATGGAATAACAATGGGAGAAGAAGAACACAAATTGGGTATTCGTGCTTCTTCAACGCGTCAAGTATTTTTTAGTGACACTAAAGTCCCTGTTGAAAATATGTTATCGACAAGAGGTAACGGGTTTAAAATTGCGATGAATGCTTTAAATGTTGGTAGAATTAAATTAGCAGCTGGTTGTTTAGATGCACAACGTCGCGTGATTACTGAATCTATAAAATACGCCAACGAACGTATTCAATTTAAAACACCTATTGCTCAATTTGGTGCAATTCGTCAAAAGTTTGCTGAAATGGCTACCAACTGTTTTGTTGGAGAAACTGCAAGCTATAGAGCTGCAAAAAATATTGAAGACCGAATTGAACTCCGTAGAAATAATGGAAAGGATACACATCAAGAAGCCGAATTAAAAGGAGTTGAAGAATATGCTATAGAATGTTCTATTCTTAAAGTTGCCGTTTCAGAACATACACAAGACTGTACTGATGAAGGCATTCAGATTTTTGGAGGTATGGGATTCTCTGAAGAAACTCCAATGGAATCTGCTTGGAGAGATGCTCGTATTGCAAGGATTTACGAAGGCACAAACGAGATTAACCGTATGCTATGTATTGGTATGCTTATCAAGAAAGCAATGAAAGGCCACGTAGATGTATTAGGTCCAGCAACTGATGTCGCTAATGAATTAACGAGTATTCCTTCATTTGAAACTCCAGATTTTTCTGAATTATTTTCCGAAGAAAAGCATATTATTGTCAATCTTAAAAAATTATTTTTAATGGTTGCAGGAGCAATTTTACAGAAATACGGAGAAAAGATTGAGCACCAACAACAATTAATGTTAGCCTGTTCAAATATTTTAATTCAGATTTATATGGCAGAATCTGCTATATTACGTGCTGAAAAAATGGCTAAAAAAGAAGGAGAAGACAAGGTGAAAGAACAAATTGCTATGGCTAAATTAAATTTATTTCACGCGATAGATATTATTGAAACAGCTGGTAAACACTCCATCATTTCATTTGCAGAGGGCGACGAGCAACGGATGATGCTTATGGGATTAAGACGTTTTATCAAATACACTAATATGCCTAATATTATTAAGTTAAGAAACATAATTGCAGATAAAATAACTACCGAAAACAAGTATTGTTTTTAAAGCAATATAAATTAAGGCAACGTTTAGTGAAAATTAAAACCGTTTTTAATCAGCAATATTCAACTAAAAGAAAATAAGACCGCTATAAGACGTAAGATAAAAGACTTGATTTTACTAATTGACATACATTGTATTAAACAACAGTCTTCCGATAATTATCGGAATCAGTGAAAAACGAAAAATATAAGAAAATAAGGTATCTCTTTTTCAAAAACCTGTCTGCTGATTTATCTGCCAAATGCGTGACAGGCTGGCATTCAATATATTTTTGTCATATACTTAGATACAACACACATATTTCTTTATACTAAATTGTGATAATAATTCCGATTTTGAGATAAGAAATACTTTTTCTGACAGAATTGCTATATATTTTTTTTATTCAAAAAATTATTAAATTTGTATATGCTTAAAAACCCAGAATTAGAGTTAGCATTAAACTTTGTTGAAAAAACAGATAGAAACATTTTTTTAACAGGAAAAGCAGGAACAGGGAAAACTACTTTTTTGCATACTCTAAAAAACGAATCTCTAAAAAGATTAATAGTTGTAGCACCAACTGGAGTTGCTGCAATTAATGCTAAAGGCGTAACTATTCATTCTTTTTTTCAAATGCCTTTTGGTCCAATTATTCCTGGAATTGAACAAAAACAATCTGGTTTTAAACATAAATTTAGCAGAGTTAAAATAGATATTATTCGCTCGTTAGATTTACTTATTATTGACGAAATTAGTATGGTTAGAGCAGATTTATTAGATTCCATAGACCAAGTTTTGAGACGTTACAAAAATAGAAATAAAGTTTTTGGAGGCGTACAAGTATTAATGATTGGCGATTTACAACAACTCTCACCAGTTGTAAAACCTTATGAATGGGAATTACTAAAAGAATTTTACGATAATGCTTTCTTTTTTAGTTCGCAAGCATTTAAAAAATGTAATGCTGTTACTATTGAATTAAAACATATTTACAGACAAGAAGACGAAGGTTTTATTACAATACTAAACGAAATTAGAAATAATACCTTGTCAGCAACATCTGCAAAAATCCTCAACCAAAGATACCAACCCGAATTTTCGCCACCTAAAGACACAGGTTTTATTACGCTTACAACACATAATAACAAAGCCAATACAATTAATCAGCAAGAGCTAAATAAACTTAAAAATAAAAGCTTTTTTTTTAAAGCCATTATTGAAGGAAAATTCAATGAGTATGCATATCCTACTTATGAAAATTTAGAATTAAAAGTAGGCGCTCAAGTCATGTTTATAAAAAATGACAGTGCAATAGAAAAACGCTATTATAATGGCAAAATAGGAAAAATCACATATTTAGACAATGAAACAGTTACTGTAAAATGTCCTGATGATTCAGAAGAAATAGAAGTAACTCCAGAAATTTGGGAAAATATATCCTATAAAATTGATGATGAAACCAAAGAAATTAAAGAAAAAATTGCTGGTTCATTTTCTCAAATTCCATTACGATTGGCTTGGGCAATTACTATTCATAAAAGTCAAGGTTTAACCTTTGAAAAAGCAATCATAGACGCAGAAGCTTCATTTGCTCACGGACAAACCTATGTAGCATTAAGCAGATGTAAATCTTTAGAAGGCATCATCTTAAAAACACCTATTATAGACACTAGTATTATCAATGACAGCAAAGTAGAGTCGTTTACTAAAGACGTTGAAAAAAATCAGCCAGACAGCACAATTTTAACTATATCTCAAAAACAATATCAATTAAACCTCATAATCGATTTGCTTAACTATTATGAATTTACCTATCCTTTAAAACGTATTATTGACATTTATTATCAAAATAAAACAAGCATTATAGGAAATATCATAGAAATTTTACCAGCTATTAAAGACAAGGTAACAGATTTATTAAAAATAAGCACTTCTTTTAAAAATCAATTAGAAAAATTAAGTGATGCTACTAATAATTTAGAAAACGATAAAAGTTCACAAGAAAGAATACAAAAAGCAATCACATACTACAAAGAATTTACAACCAAAGAAATCAAAATTCCTTTTGAAACTATCCATTTTACAACAGATAATAAGCAAGTTGAAAAAGACTTAAACAAACCATTAGACCAATTAGACGATTTATTATCCATTAAATTGTTTTGCCTTAATGGTTTAAAAACTCGATTTTCAGTTACAAAATATTTAGAGTTAAGAGCCAAAGCTACATTACAAAAATCTTCACTATCTGTAAAAAGTATTAAAAAGAAAAGAGAAGATATAACCTTTACAAATCATCCTGTACTTTTTGAAGAATTACGAGAATTACGTCATACATTAGCACAAACTGAAAATCTAAATCATTATCAAATATTCACCCAAAAATC
>CAYRVY010000091.1:0-3121 GCA_964427695.1 uncultured Flavobacteriaceae bacterium | reverse complement strand
ATCCTTTGTTTCTACAGGAGAACTCAAAGTAACCGATTTAATTCCAGAAGAAAAATACCAAGAACTCAAAAAACTAATGAGCAAAATTCCTTTTGAAACCCTATCTGAACTCAAAGAAAAAATTGATGATAAATTTTCTTATAACGATATACGTTTAGTAAGAATTGATAATGAGCTAAATAAAGAAATTAAGGAAAATGAAACCGTATTATAAAAACAAACACATGAAAAACCTATTATTTCTCATTCTTATTTGCACTTCACTATTTTCGTTTTCACAACCAAATACTGAAATTTTTCTGTTCGATTTAAATACTAAAAACGGAGAGTTTAAACTTTCAAATTTCAAAAATATTTCTAATAATGAAGGTTACGACAACCAACCTTCATTTTTAGATAATAATACTATGCTTTATGCTGGAACACGTAATGAGCAAACAGATATTGTAAAATACACTATTAATTACGATTCAAAAGTTTACATTAACCAAACTGATGGCAGCGAGTATTCACCTCTAAAAATTCCAGATCAAAAAGCCGTTTCTGCAATCCGATTAGATAAAGATGGCACTCAAAAACTGTATAAATACAATTTAAGGAATGGAGAATCGGAAGTTTTAATCGATGATATTGTTATTGGCTATCATGTTTGGTTTAATGAAAATATATTAGTGTCTTCAGTTCTAGAAGATGGTGGACTTTCATTGTATTCAACAAATTTGAAAGATCAAAAAAATAATAAACTCGATTCTAAAATCGGTCGTTCTCTTCACAAAATTCCGAATACAAATTTAATCAGCTTCGTTTCGAAAAAAGACTCGCTTAAATGGAAAATAAAATCAATCGATCCAATTTCTGGAGCAATAAAACATCTAAAAATTACACTCGATAAAGCAGAAGACTATTGTTGGTTACCAAACGGAGCATTGTTAATGGGAAAAGATGACAAGCTCTATAAATACAAACCAAAAAGAGATTCTAATTGGATTGAAGTGGCTTCGCTATCAGACTTCGGAATTAAAAACATTTCACGTTTAGCAATAAGTCCAAATGGAACAAAACTTACTGTTGTAGGCGAAGGTGGAAAAACTCAAACAAATACTGAAACTGAAAACGAAACTGAAGCCGAAAAAATTGTTCAACAACAGCTTGATGCTTATAACAAGAGAGATATTGATGCTTTTATGGCAACCTACACAAAAGATATTAAGCTCTATAATTATCCTGAAGAATTACGCACTGAAGGACAAAAAGCAATGCGAGAACGTTATGATAATTTTTTTAAAAACACTCCAGATTTACATGCATTCATAAAAAAACGAATCGTTATTGGTAACAAAGTTATTGATGAAGAACAGATTACCATTAATGGTAAAATTTATAACGCTGTTGCCATTTATGAAGTTGAAAACGGAAAAATTAAAAAAGTAACATTCATACAATAAATTATGAAAACATTTTTTTTACTATTTCTCACTTTAAACTTAAGTTACAATTCCCAAACTGAACAAAAACTCGAACCGAAACTAGAAAACATAGCTTGGATAGCAGGAAACTGGAAAGGCGAAGCACTTGGAGGGTTAACCGAAGAAAACTGGAGCAAACCTTCAGGTGGCTCGATGATGGCAACCTTTAAATTAATAAATGATGGAAAAGTAACTTTCTACGAAATTATTATCATTCGAGAAGTTGATAAAACACTCATTCTGCAATTAAAACACTTTAATAATGACCTGAAAGGTTGGGAAACCAAAGATGAAACCATAGATTTTCCGCTTAAAGAGATTACTTCAAATAAAGTAATATTTGAAGGTATGACCTTCGAAAAAATTTCTGATAATGAAATGAATGTTTATGTAGATATTGAAGACAAAGACAAAGTAGAAACCATAAAATTTAATTACAAAAAAGAATAATTTCAAACCTCACAGGTTTCAAAAACCTGTGAGGTTTATAGCAATAAAAAAATCATGAAAAAACTAATAACCTTTACCTTTTGCCTTTTCGCTTTTATCTCATTCTCTCAAACCGATCAAAAACTCTATGACATTATAGATGCTGTTTCTGCAGAACGTATTAAAAACGATGTGAAAATTTTAGCCGACTTTGGAACTCGCCACACATTAAGCGATACGGTTTCTCAAACTCGTGGAATTGGTGCAGCACGACGTTGGATTAAAAGTGAGTTCGAAAACATTTCTGCAAATTGTGATAATTGCCTTGACGTATTTTATCAAAAAGATTTAGTTCCCAAAGGTGATAATGCAAGAATCGTTCATGATGTTTGGGTCGTAAATGTTGTTGCTATTCAGCGTGGTACAAAATACCCAAATCGCTATATCATAATGAGTGGTGATATCGATTCTCGGATTTCTGACCCAAATAATTACACTTCAGATTCTCCAGGAGCAAACGATAATGCTTCAGGAATGGCTGGAACCATTGAAGCTTCCAGAGTTTTAAGCAATTATCAATTTGAAAACAGTATTATTTATCTTGGGCTTTCTGGAGAAGAACAAGGATTGTATGGTGGCAAAGGACTTGCCAATTATGCCAAAGAAAAAGGTTGGGAGATTATTGGTGTTTTAAATAATGATATGATAGGTAATATTAAAGGTGTAGATGGAGTTATTGATAATAGAACCTTCAGAATTTTCTCAGAACCTGTTCCTCCAACCGAAACCGAAAGACAACGAAGGGCAAGACGTTTTTATGGTGGAGAAGTCGATGGCATTTCACGTCAGTTAGCACGTTACATTCATAAAAATGTAAAAACCTTTATGCCAGAAATGAACCCAATGATGGTGTATAGATTAGATCGTTTTGGTCGTGGTGGTCATCATCGCCCTTTTAACGATGCAGGTTTTGCAGGCATACGCATTATGGAAGCTCACGAAAACTATACACAACAGCATCAGGACATTCGTTTAGAAAATGGCATCGCTTATGGTGACACTTTTGAACATGTAAACTTTCCTTATGCAAAAAAATTAACTGCTGTAAATGCGATTAACCTGGCAAGTTTGGCTTCTGCTCCTCCTCCACCGCTAGAACTTGCAATTGGTGGTATTGTTCAGCCTTCAGTAAAATTTAAATGGGAAAAAGTGGATGGTGCAATTGG
>CAYRVY010000090.1:0-7358 GCA_964427695.1 uncultured Flavobacteriaceae bacterium | reverse complement strand
TAATTTTACTGAAATAAAAGTATTTCTAGAAGAATAACTTCAAAGTGTTTCATAATGTATTTTATCTATAAAATTCCTATTTTTGAGTAAAATCTAAACTCAAAACTTTGTCCAATTATCAACTCGGCCTGGAATATGCAAAGCAACAAGACCAATTAGACGAATTATCTAACTATAGAAATAGATTTCATATCCCAAAAGACAACAACGGAAATGAACTAATTTACTTTACTGGAAATTCGCTTGGTTTACAGCCAAAATCTACAAAAGACTATATTAATCAAGAGCTTGAAGACTGGGCAAATCTTGGTGTAGAAGGACATACTCATGCTAAAAACCCTTGGTTAGCATACCACGAATTTTTAACCGAAAGTATGGCAAACGTGGTTGGTGCAAAACCCATTGAAGTGATTGTAATGAATACACTTACTGCCAACCTTCATTTTATGATGGTTTCCTTCTATCAACCAACCAAAACACGCTATAAAATAGTAATTGAAAGTGATGCTTTTCCCTCAGATAAATATGCTGTAGAATCGCAATTACGCCATCATGGTTATGACGATAAAGAAGGATTAATTCTTTGGAAACCTCGAAAAGGTGAAGAATTATTACATCATGAAGACCTGGAAACTATTTTAGAATCTCAAGGCAATGAGATTGCTTTAATAATGATTGGAGGCGTGAATTATTACACTGGTCAATATTTTGATTTAAAACGCATTACAGAATTAGGACATAAACAAGGTTGCGTTGTTGGGTTTGACTGTGCTCATGGCGCAGGAAATGTAGTATTAAATTTACATGATTCTGGAGCAGATTTTGCCGTTTGGTGTACTTATAAATATTTAAATTCTGGACCAGGAAGTCTCGCAGGTTGTTTTGTTAATGAACGTCATGCATATAATAAAAACCTTAACCGATTTACAGGTTGGTGGAGTCATAATAAACAAACACGTTTTAATATGCGACACGAATTTGATGTGCTTCCAGGAGCAGAAGGATGGCAATTAAGCAATCCTCCTATTCTATCTATGGCAGCAATAAAAGCATCATTAGATATTTTTAACGAGGTTGGAATACAAAGTTTAGTAAAAAAATCTAGAAAACTCACAGGATATTTTGAGTTTTTAATTCAACAATTGAAAAATCCAGACATAAAAATAATTACGCCAAACAATCCTGAAGAACGTGGTTGTCAACTATCGATTCAAGTAAAGAATGCTAATAAAAGTTTACATAATAAATTAACTAAATCAGGTGTAATAAGCGATTGGAGAGAACCAGATGTAATTCGTTGTGCTCCAGTACCACTTTATAATTCTTTTGAAGATGTGTATAATATGGTTGAAAAATTAAAAACTATTTTAACCAATGGATAAACTAAATAAAAAAGTCCTTTCACTCGGAGAGGATTTAGGAGAGGCAAAACAGAACATATTAATTATAGGTGCAGGACTTTGTGGTTCACTATTAGCATTGCGTTTAGGACAAAGAGGTTATAATGTAACTGTTTACGAAAAACGTCCAGATTTACGAAAAGTTAAAATAAGTGCTGGCAAATCTATCAATCTTGCGTTTTCCAATCGTGGAATTAAAGCGATGCGATTAGTCGGAATTCAAGATAAGGTTAAACCGCTTTGTATTCCTATGAATGGTCGTATGATTCACGATAAAAAAAGCAATACTAAGTTATCAAATTATAGTGGTCGTGATTATGAATATATTAATTCCATTTCAAGAGGTGGATTAAATGCCTTATTGCTTAACGAAGCCGAAGAATTAGATAACGTCACTATTTATTTTAACAAAAAATGCACATCTGTAGATTTTGAAAAAACAACAGTAAGTTTCTATGATTATGAAACCAAATCAGAATTTATCGAAGTTGCCGATATTATTTTTGGAACTGATGGAGCAAATTCTGTTTTGAGACAAAGTTATTATCTGGAAAAGAAATTCTTATTTAGCTTTTCACAAAATTTCTTAACTCATGGTTATAAAGAATTATGCATTCTTTCAACTGAAACTGGCGATTATAAAACCTACAAAAATGCGTTACATATTTGGCCAAGAGGTGACTTTATGCTTATTGCCTTGCCTAATTTAGATGGTAGTTTTACAGTAACGCTGTTTTTAAGTCATGATGAAGGCGAGTACAATTTCAACAACCTAACAACTCCAAAAATCGTTACAGAATTCTTCAAAAAAGAATTTCCAGATGCTTTAGAACTCATGCCAAATTTAATAGAAGACTTCTTCGAAAACCCAACATCAGCATTAGCAACCGTAAAATGTTCACCTTGGCATTATAAAGAAAATACTTTGTTAATGGGAGACGCAGCACATGCTGTCGTACCTTTTTATGGGCAAGGAATGAATGCGTCTTTTGAAGATGTGGTTGTATTTGATGAAATTTTAGATAATCATGACGGAAACTGGGAAAACACCTTTAAAGCTTACGAAAAAGAGCGTAAAAAAGATACAGATGCTATTGCAGATTTAGCTATCGATAACTTCTTTGAAATGCGAGATCATGTAGCAAACCCTATATTCCAGGAAAAGCGTAAATTGGAAATGAATTTAGAACAGCATTTTCCTGATGAATATTCCTCAAAATATTCGTTGGTAACATTCAACGAAAATATTGGCTATCATGAAGCCATGTTAATAGGGAGAGCGCAGGACAAAGCCATTTTAAATATGATTGCTGATGATGACATCTCGACTGCGCTCGATATGACAAAAGAAGAATTAAAAGAAATATTGAAAAGAGTACAGCAAGAAACTTTAGATATTCTTGATGATGATAAAGTAGCTAAAACTATGAGGCATTAATTAATTAGCTATTGATAATGAACAATTAAGAATTATTCAATACAAAGCATTGAAAAGAAAGCCTACTAAAGGTTGACCTAAAATTTGAATTGTCATTCCTGCGAAGGCAGGAATCCATAATATAATTGATGTAGAATTAAACAGATTCCCTCCTTCGAGGGAATGAAAGAATTATGACTAAAAAAGTAACACCAAGAGGAGCCTATCCACACACCAAACGCGCTGGCAATTTTATTTTTGTATCAGGAACCAGTTCAAGAAGAGCAGACAACTCCATTGCTGGAGTAGAAATTATTGACGAAATGGGAACTAAAAAGTTGGATGCTTACGAACAAACAAAAGTAGTTTTGCAAAACATAGATGCAAATTTACAAAAGCTTGGAGCAAGTTTAAAAGATGTTGTTGATGTGTCTTCGTTTTTAGTAAATATGAATGATTTTGCAGATTACAATCGTGCTTATGCAGAATTTTTTAATAAAGAAACTGGACCAACACGAACCACAGTAGCAGTACACCAATTACCGCATCCGGATTTGGTGGTAGAGATTAAGGTTGTAGCTTATAAGAAACAATAATTGTCATTCCTGCGAAAGCAGGAATCTCATGAATAAAACTAAAATTTATTAGTGAATTAGTGGCGAAAATAAAAAAATATTGTATTCAAGGAATAACAAAAATATGATTATCCAAAACTACATAAACGGAAAATTCCATAATCCAATACAAGATAATTGGATAGACAACTATTGTCCATCAAATGGTGAAGTATATGGACAAATACCAAACTCATCAAAAGACGATGTAGAAGTCGCCTATATTGCTGCCAAAACTGCATTCCCAACTTGGTCGCAAACCACATTAGAAGAACGTAGCAGAATCCTAATCAAGATTTCAGAATTATTAGAAGCCAATTTACAACGTTTTGCAGAAGCCGAAAGTAAAGACAATGGCAAACCAATTTCTTTAGCAAAAGCAGTTGACATACCAAGAGCAGCAAGTAATTTTCGTTTTTTTGGTAATGCCATTACACAATTTGCTAGTGAAAGTCATGAAAGTGTTGGTCAAAACGCCATTAATTATACATTGCGTCAACCAATTGGTGTTGTTGGTTGTATTTCACCTTGGAACCTTCCGCTCTACTTGTTTACCTGGAAAATTGCTCCAGCCATTGCAGCTGGAAACTGTGTAGTTGCCAAACCAAGCGAAGTCACACCAATGACAGCATATTTATTGGGAGAAATTTGTAATGAAGCAGGTTTACCAAAAGGCGTGTTAAATATTGTTCATGGTTTAGGAACTTCAACAGGACAAGCTATTGTTGAGCATCCAGATATTAAAGCCATTTCGTTTACAGGAGGAACAGCAACAGGAGCACATATTGCAAGAGTTGCAGCTCCAATGTTTAAAAAACTATCATTAGAGCTTGGTGGAAAGAATCCAAATATCATTTTTGCAGATTGTGATTATGATGATATGCTGGAAACTACAGTTCAATCTTCGTTTGCAAATCAAGGTCAGATTTGTTTATGTGGAAGCCGTATTTTTGTAGAAGCATCTATTTATGAAAAATTTAAAGCTGATTTTGTTGAAAAAGTAAAACAGCTTAAAGTTGGTCATCCATCAGAAGAAAATACCAATATTGGAGCTTTGGTTTCCAAAGCGCATTTAGAAAAAGTGATGAGTTATATAGAAATCGCTAAACGCGACAACGGAACAATTCTTTGTGGAGGAAATAAAGTAATTGTGAAAGATTATGAAAACGGTTACTATTTAGAACCAACAGTTATTGAAGTACAAACTGACGAATGCAGAGTTAATCAGGAGGAAATATTTGGTCCTGTAGTAACAATCATGCCTTTTAACACAGAAGATGACGTACTGCAAATGGCAAACAACGTAAAATATGGATTATCAGCAACACTTTGGACAAATAATCTTAAACGATCGATGCGACTAAGTCAACAATTACAAGCAGGAATTGTTTGGGTAAACACATGGATGATGCGTGATTTAAGAACACCTTTTGGAGGTGTAAAAGCATCAGGAGTTGGTAGAGAAGGAGGTTTTGAAGCCTTACGCTTTTTTACAGAAGCTAAAAATGTGTGTATAAAGTATTAATGTCATTCCTGCGAAGGCAGGAATCTCATAAATTGAAACTAAATTATTAATAATAGATTCCTGCTTTCGCAGGAAGTAAAAAGATTCCTGCCTTCGCAGGAAATGTTATGAATTTTAACTTAAACAACAAAAACGCTTTAGTGTGTGGAAGTACACAAGGCATTGGAAAAGCAACAGCAATGGCTTTAGCTGCCGAAGGAGTTAACGTTACTCTCGTGGCAAGAAATGAAGACAAATTAAAACAAGTTCTTGCAGAATTACCAACACATAGAAATCATAATTATATAGTTGCAGATTTTTCTAACCCTGATGATTTAAAAGATAAAATTGAAAATTATATTAATAAGAACAACGGATTTCATATTCTTGTTAATAACACAGGTGGTCCAAAAGGTGGTCCAGTATTTTCTGCTGCTATTGAAGATTTTGAAACTGCATTCACTCAACATTTAAAATGCAATCATGTTTTGGCACAAACTGTTGTTCCATTTATGAAAAGTGAAGGTTTTGGAAGGATTATTAATATTATTTCTACTTCAGTTAAACAGCCTTTAGATGGTCTTGGTGTAAGCAATACTATTCGTGGTGCTGTTGCGAATTGGAGTAAAACACTGGCTAATGAATTGGGCAGTTACGGGATTACAGTAAATAATGTGCTTCCTGGAGCTACTGAAACAGAGCGTTTATCTGAAATCATAAAAAATAAATCCTCTAAAATTGGAGCTTCAGAAGAAGATGTAACAAATGCAATGAAAAATACTGTACCTGCAAAACGTTTTGCAAAACCTGAAGAAACTGCTAATGCTATTACGTTTTTAGCAAGTGAAGCTGCAAGTTATATTAACGGAATTAACTTGCCGGTTGATGGTGGACGAACAAAATCTTTGTAAAATTTAGACCTCACAGGTTTTTAAAACCTGTGAGGTCTTTTGTATATTAGTGAAATAATTTGTGTAAAGGGCTTTCTTGTAAGGTTTCAAAACATTATATGTATAAAATGAAGGATTTGCACAAAAATATTAATAAGATTCTGAAACAAATTCAGAATAAAAACCTAACGTCATGAGCAAACTAGTTTCGCCTTTAAATTTTAAAAATTGGATAGATGAAAATCGACATTTATTAAAACCACCCGTTGGAAACAAATGCATTTGGAAAGATGGTGATTATATAGTGATGGTTGTTGGCGGTCCAAACAGTAGAAAAGATTATCATTATAATGAAACGCCAGAATTTTTCTACCAAGTGGAAGGCAATATGATATTAAAAATTATTGATAAGGGCAAACCAAAAAATGTTCATATTAATGAAGGAGATATTTATTTATTGCCTCCAAAAGTACCGCATTCTCCTCAACGTGGAGCTAATACAATTGGTTTAGTAATAGAATATCCTCGTGTTGAAGGTGTGATGGATGCTTTAGAATGGTATTGTGAAAATTGCAACACACCTTTGTATCGAGAAGAGTTTGCGTTAGATAATATTGAAACTGATATGCCAGTAATTTTCGATAGATATTACAACGATAAACAAAAATGCACTTGTTCAAATTGTGGCGAAGTAATGCAAGCTCCTGAAAAGGTTTAGGTCGAATGATTATTTGATATTCGGTAACCAAAACACAATTAACTTAAAAAAATTCCTGCCTTCGCAGGAAATATTATGAAACGCAAACTACGTATAAACGGTCATTCACACCTACTTCCTTATCCTGAAGATATTCCTCAATTTATGAAGGAAAAAGAGATTTTTTGGGTAGATAAAGACCGAAAATTTATGCTTCAAAAGGATTGGAGTCGTCCTGTAACAGATTCTAGTTTTTTCTTAAACGAAAAATTAGAATGGATGGAACGATTCAATATCGATCATGCTGTGGTTTTAAACCTATCTCAACTTTATGGTAATGGTTTGCGTGTCGAAGAAATGAAGCAAGCCTTACGTTTTCAAAACGATTTTAATGCTAAAGTACAACATGATAATCCGAGTGAATTTACCTGTGGTTTTGTAGTACATCCAGGTTTTGTGAGAGGTGCTCTTTGGGAAATTGAACGTTGTGTCGAAGATCTTGGCATGCAATTATTGTGTTTACCAACTCATTATATGGACACTATTGGAACTTGGCGATGTATTTTTGATGAAGAAAACGAAGCGATTTTTGAGTTGGCAAGTAACTATAATCTGGCAGTTGAAATTCATCCTTATGATGGCGAAAAGTTTATAAAATTAGAAAATACATCTTGGCGTTTTCATCTTATTTGGATGCTTGCACAATGTGCTGATGCATATCACTTTTTAACTTTGAATGGTTACCAAGAAAAATTTCCTAATATGAGAACTTGTTTTGCTCATGGTGGACAATTAGCACAAATAAATCTTGGACGACGTATTCAAGGGTTTGATGG
>CAYRVY010000089.1:0-7359 GCA_964427695.1 uncultured Flavobacteriaceae bacterium | reverse complement strand
CTTGGGAAATATGGAAAATAAACGCTAATTCAGTCTTATGTTAGAATATAGCCAATATAGATTATCATTATGGGCTAATTTATGATATATAAAATAGATAGCTCCAACAACAATACTTAACTTAATAAGCGCAAAAAAGAATTGTTTAGCTTTGTATGATAAGGTTCCAAGCATTTATGCTGAATTTATTTCGGTATCTATTATTTATTATTCAGAGAGCAACACAAATTAAAACTATTATTACAAGATGACCTCAAATTTCAAGAAATATAAGAAAGTTGTTCTGCTTTTTGGTTTAATATTATTTTCGTTTATTGGACACTCACAATCCGAAACCAGTAAATGGAAACTACAATTAGCATTTGGATTTAATTATCCCGATGTTGATGGTTTTGTTTCTGGTTTTGAAGCAAAACCTATTAATTTTCCAACGATTAATCTTGGTGTACAACATATGTTTACAAGAACAATAGGCGCAAAATTAGATTTTGGTTACAATAGGTTTTCTAATGCAGAGGATTCAGAGATATTTAAAACAAATTATACAAGAATAAACGCACAATTTGTTTATGATACAACAATGCTTTTCAGATTTTTACCAGTACATATTGGTTTGGTTGCACATGCTGGTCCAGGATTTAGTATTATAAAGCCTTTAGGAAATTTTGGAGAAAATAAAACATCGTTTATAAATACTATAGTTGGGGCTGAACTGCATTATAATGTATCTGAAACATTTTCGGTGTTTACAGATGTTTCGTATATATTCAGTTTTCAAGGCAAAAAGACATATAATCCAATTTCGGAAGGTTTTGGAACTTTTATTAATAATTTATTTGCAGTTACACTTGGCGTTTCGGTATCTTTAAGCGGTTGTTATTATTGCCATTAATGGATAAAGACAAAATTATATTAGGTATAGATCCTGGAACCACAATTATGGGTTTCGGGCTTATTAAAGTGGTCGATAAAAAAATGGAGTTCATTCAACTAAACGAGCTCAACCTTAAAAAGTATGATGATCATTACCTAAAACTCAAACTCATTTTTGAACGTACTATAGAACTTATAGACACTCATCATCCCGATGAAATGGCTATTGAAGCCCCTTTTTTTGGAAAGAATGTACAAAGTATGCTTAAGTTAGGTCGTGCTCAAGGAGTTGCTATGGCAGCAGGTTTATCTCGCGAAATACCAATAACAGAGTACTCTCCAAAAAAAATAAAAATGGCTATTACAGGAAACGGAAATGCAAGTAAAGAACAAGTGGCTAAAATGTTACAGAATTTATTGACACTTAAAGAATTACCAAAAAATTTGGATGCTACAGATGGATTAGCTGCAGCAGTTTGTCATTTTTATAACGCTGGAAGAATAACTGTTGGCAAAAGTTATAGTGGCTGGAGCGCTTTTGTAAAGCAGAATGAAAACAGAGTTAAGAAGTAAACAGTATGCAGTGGCAGTTAACAGTAATTTTATTGAGTAAAATTATTTTATGAGAAAAAGATGTTTGTCGAAATAAAAAAAACATAAATTGAAAACCGCTACAACTGAAAACTGAGACTGAAGACTAAATGAGCGGAATCTACATACATATACCATTTTGCAAACAAGCCTGTTACTATTGTGACTTTCATTTTTCGACCTCATTAAAAAAGAAAGATGAACTTATTAAAGCTTTAGTACAAGAAATAGTATTGCGAAAAAACGAAGTAAACGAATCTGTTGAAACCATTTATTTTGGTGGTGGAACACCTTCTATATTGTCGATTGATGAGTTAAAATTATTGATTGAAATTGTTTGCGTTAACTATAATGTAATCGATTCGCCAGAAATAACACTTGAAGCCAATCCAGATGACTTGTCCGAAGAAGCTTTAGCGAAGTCGGACTCTTCCTTTGAAATTTTAAAACAAATTGGAATTAACCGTTTAAGCATTGGCATTCAATCCTTTTTTGAAGACGATTTACAAAGCATGAATCGTGCACATAACGCTAAAGAAGCTAAAAATTGTTTACAGGAAGCTACCAAACACTTCGATAATATAACAATTGATTTAATTTATGGTATTCCGACTATGAGTATAGAAAAGTGGAATAAAAACTTACAAATAGCTTTTAGTTTTGGTGTAAATCATATATCGAGTTATGCCTTAACAGTAGAACCTAAAACAGCATTAGACACTTTTATAAAAAGAGGCACTTATCTACCAATAAATGAAGCTTTGGCGTTACAACATTTTAATCATTTGGTAACCGAAACCGAGAAGCAAGGTTTTGTTCATTATGAGATTTCCAACTTCGGAAAAGAAAACTTTTTTTCAAAACACAACACAAGTTATTGGCAAGGAAAGTCCTATATAGGAATTGGTCCTTCGGCACATTCATTTAACGGAACACAACGAAGTTGGAATGTTGCTAATAACACTAAATATATTAAAAGTATTCAAGACAACACATTGCCAATTGAAATAGAATCTCTTACAATAAAAGATAGATTCAACGAATATATTATGATAGGATTACGTACCATTTGGGGAGTTTCCTTAAGAAAGATAGAAACGGATTTCGGATTGGAATACAAAACGAATTTATTGGCTTCGGCAAAAAAGTTTATAGATCAAGAGCTTTTAGTCATTGCGAATCCCGATAACTATTGGGAGAAGCAATCTGTTTCAAATAATGAGATTACTTCGTCACTCCCGATAGCTATCGGGACTCCTCGTAATTACAAAATCTTAAAAACCACTCAAAAAGGAAAATTCTTGATAGACGGAATTGCTTCAAACTTATTTATCCTGAACTAGTTTCAGGATATTTAGAATTGAAACTTAATTATGAAAGAGGTATTTACATATATTTTGTCAAAAAAAAATAGAACGGTTTTATATGTTGGTGCAACAGGAGTTTTAAAAGAGAGAATAGAGGTACATATATAAGGTAAAGCAACTGTATTTACTAAAAAATATAGTGTGAATGAATTGTTGTATTTTGAATCCTTTAAAGAATATCACGAAGCTTTTGTTAGGGAAAAACAATTAAAAAATTGGAAGCGAGAATGGAAATGGAATTTAATAAAGACTATCAATCCGGAATTAAAAAACCTATATTTGGAATTATAAATAGTATCGAAAGATACTGGAACAAGTTCAGCATAAATGATTGCAACAATTCAATACAACTCCAAAAAATACCAGATTGACCTGTCAAAACCACTTGATATTTCAATACCATTAAATGCTTCAAAACACAATGTAAACGCATGGTATTTAGACGAGCCAAAAATCGAACCTGTTAAACTTAAAAACTGGATTGCTAGTGTTAAAGAAGGAGCTTCAGTTAATTTTAATAACATCCATTTTAATCCTCATGCTCATGGTACACATACAGAGTGTGTTGGACATATTACAGAAGAGTTTCATTCAATAAACAAAAGCTTTAAGCAGTTTTTCTTTCTAGCCGAAGTTATAACCGTTGCTCCAGAAAAGTTAGATGATGATTTTGTTATTTCCAGAAAACAATTACAATTTGCTTTGGGAAACAAAAAACGAGACGCTGTTGTTATTAGAACAATTCCTAATACAACCGAAAAGTTATCTAAACAATATTCTAATACAAATCCACCATTTTTATTAGAAGAAGCTGCCAGTTATTTAAGAGAAAAAGGAGTGAAACATTTACTAATAGATTTGCCAAGCGTAGATAAAGAAAAGGATGATGGCAAACTTTTAGCACACAAAGCTTTTTGGAATGTTTCAAGAAAAATAAGACTAGAAGCAACCATAACCGAATTTATTTTTGTGCCAAATACAGTTATTGACGGCACTTATTTTCTTAATCTTCAAATTGCACCTTTTGAAAATGATGCAACGCCAAGTAAACCCATTTTATATAAATTGATAAATGATTAAAATAACAACCAATAAAGGTTCCTTCCTCCCGATAGTTATCGGGATGGGAAGGTTAGGATGGGTTTTATGAACATAGAACAACTTCACGATTATTGTTTAAGTAAAAAAGGCGTTACTGACAGTTTTCCATTTAATCAGGATGTATTAGTTTTTAAAGTCTTAGGGAAAATGTTCCTCTTAACATCTTTAAAAAACTGGGAAGAAGGTATTCAATTCCTAAATTTAAAATGCAATGAAGATTACGCACAAGAACTTCGTGCACAATATGAATCTATAGAACCAGGTTGGCACATGAGTAAAAAACTATGGAATTCTGTTTATATCTATAAAGGAGAACTTTCACCAGATTTTATTTTTGAGTTAATAGACCATTCCTATGATATGGTAATAAAAGGTATGCCTAAAAAAAATAGAGATAAATTAGTATAAAACCAAACACTTTCAAATATAACAATGTGCTTAATTTTTTGTATATTAGGCAATGACAGTGAGATAAACCTACTTATTCACTAATTGTTTGCATATTAGAATTGCCCTAAACCTTAAGGTAATATTATCTCATGTTTTAGAATAGTATTTAATTTTAACCATCATACTAATTTTAATTTAAACAGATTATGAAACGAGCAAGTTTAAGTTTTAATCACCAAAGGAAAACGATTAATAGCGAACAGCATGTGACCTCTAAAAACAATAAATTTAAACACATGAAAACATCCAACCATTTTTTTAAGGGAATATTCATGGCAGCCTTCTTGATTTCAGTTTCAATTTTTTCTCAAGAACAACTATATGTTAGTGTTACAACAATGCACAGAAACATGGATCTTGTAGATTTTTCTATGGATGAATGGAAGGACGTAGAGGTGGAGTATCATGAAAAGGTAACCATGAAAAACGAACACATATTATCAGCCACAACCTTACTGCATTATTTTACTTCAGATAATTCAGAAGTGGTTTTTATAACGGTTTACCCATCATGGTCTGCAATTGAAGAGGCAGCTAAAAAAAATGAAGAACTCGAGATAGAAGCTTGGCCAGACAAAGTCGTAAGAAAAGCTTTTTTAAAAAGCCGAAGAACATTCTATAGTAGTGAACATTCCGACGAAATATACGTAACTATTTCAGGTGCTAAATCTTTAGAAGAAAATGATTTACCTTTAATATATTATGTGAGAACAAGTTATTTTGCTTTTCCAGAAGATAGCGATGGTGCTTTTAATGAAGAGTTTATGGGTGTGTTTAATGAGTATAACGAAGCTGTAACACATAATAATGTTTATTATAAAGGCTATTATCCACAAGTTCATTTTTATGGTGCTGATCGCACTGAATTTGTTGAGGTGTTTATAACCGAAACATTAGCCGAATTAGAAAGAGGTATTGCCAATCAAGGTAAATTGTTTAGAGCGCATTGGGAAGGAGATGATAGACAGAAAGAATATAATTCGGTAATGGATAAATACCTAACAGGAGTTCATGGTGATAGAATTTACAGTTCGGTTCCCGAATTGAATAAATCTATTGATAACGACGAAGAGTAACACTAAAAAAGCTTTAATTAAAACTGCTGCAAAAGAGTATATTGTTTTTATATAGATTTTACCTTTCTATATTCTGTTGGAACAATTTGTTTCACACTTTTAAATTGCCTGTTAAAGTTTGAAATATTATTAAATCCAGATTTGAAAGCAATATCAGCAATAGAATCATCATCATTTGTAAGTAATAATTTGCATGCATTTTCTATTTTTAACTCATTTAAAAATTGAAAATAAGTTTTGTTGGTTCGTTTTTTAAAGTACT
This sequence comes from uncultured Flavobacteriaceae bacterium, assembly GCA_964427695.1. Classification (GTDB taxonomy): domain Bacteria; phylum Bacteroidota; class Bacteroidia; order Flavobacteriales; family Flavobacteriaceae; genus PRS1. The sequence goes on along the minus strand of CAYRVY010000089.1, from coordinate 1,639 downwards.
TGCAAAACGCGTTTTTTGTCATTGCAGAAATTTTAGCTATATCTTCCAAACATATTGTATTCCGAAAGTTGTTCATGGTATAGTCCATTAAAGCACTCATTCGCTTCCCTTCAATATCCGAATATTGTTTTTTATAAATAAAAGAAGATAAAGGCATATATCTTGATTTTGAGAGTATATTCAATACTTTTAATAAAATTATAAAACGTTCAAACTTAGAGCTTTCTTTTAATTGGAGAAAATAATCCTGAATATTTTGCTTATGTGAAGTCGCTTTAAAACCGTTTTCAGAACGTCTAAAAAACAAACGTAACTGATTTAATTCTTCAAGCTCAAAAAAGTGTTTTCCAAATGAATTTTCAGTAAAAAAAAAGGATAACATCAGCGATTTTTTATTGGCAATCGTCTCGCTTTTAAAAACATGCGGCAGATTGCTTCCAATTACAAGGATGTCTCCTTTTTTATAATGATTTATAGTATCTCCAACAAGAAGAGCACCTTCGCCTTTAACAATATAACTCACTTGTATTTCTTCATGCTGATGAAACTTATTGTAAAAAACTAATTCATAATCTTCTTGATAAACAAAAGTGTCATCATTGGGTTTTGGAACTTTAAATGGTAATACTTTCAACACACATTAGATTTAATATAACAATAATTCTTTCCTTTGGAGAAATCAAAGATTCGACGAAACCAATTAAATGATTTCATTGAGTCAGATGTCTCGAAGAGACAGAGAGGCACAAAATTACGCAAATACTATTCTATAAAATCATTTATAATCAAATAATGGATAATATAATATTAATAATGGATAAAAAAACATCATCAAAATTTTAGTTATAGACTTAATTTTGCTAAAAACAAATTAATACTATGAGTTTACAATGGGAAGGTGTTATGCCAGCAGTAACAACAAAGTTCACAGACGATGATACTTTGGATTTAAAAATGTTTGAAACCAATATTCAAGCACAACTAAAAGCTGGAGTTCATGGTATTGTACTTGGCGGAACATTGGGAGAAGCTAGTACTTTAACAGATGAAGAAAAGAGAACTTTAACTAGAACAACTGTGGATATTGTTAACGGAAGGATTCCAGTTTTAATAAATATTGCAGAGCAAACAACCAAAGGAGCTATTAAAGCTGCACAAAAAGCTGAAGACGATGGCGTTAAAGGCTTGATGATGTTGCCTCCAATGCGTTATAAAGCAAGTGATAGAGAAACGGTTGAATATTTTAAAGCTGTTGCAAACAACACTTCACTTCCTATAATGGTGTATAACAATCCAGTAGATTATAAAATTGAAGTGACTCTCGATATGTTTGAAGAATTACTAAAGTGCGATAATATTGAAGCTGTAAAAGAATCAACAAGAGATATTTCAAACGTTACAAGAATTAAAAATCGTTTTGGTAACAGGCTAAAAATCATGACAGGAGTTGATACTCTGGCATTAGAGAGTTTGATTATGGGAGCCGATGGTTGGGTTGCTGGTCTTGTATGTGCTTTTCCTGCGGAAACGGTTGCTATTTACGAATTACAAAAAGTTGGTAGAATAAAAGAAGCAATAGAAATCTATCGTTGGTTTTTACCATTGTTAGAGTTAGATATAAACCCTAAATTAGTACAGA
>CAYRVY010000088.1:0-7402 GCA_964427695.1 uncultured Flavobacteriaceae bacterium | reverse complement strand
TCTATCCCTTCCCGGAATACAAAGTGTAGACGAGCGTGTTTCTAATCTTAACATAAGAGGTGGGACTCACGACCAAAATCTTATACTTTGGGATGGAATTAAAATGTACCAGTCTGGACATTTCTTCGGATTAATTTCAGCATTCAATCCTTATTTAACTGAAAATGTTGTGATTTCAAAAAATGGAACATCTGCCATTTATGGAGATGGCGTTTCGAGTATAATAGATATGCAATCTTCTAATACTATTGATAAAGAATTTTCAGGTGGAGCTGGGCTAAATATGATTAATGTGGATGCTTTTGGAAAAATTCCTTTAAGTAAAAAAATCGAATTGCTATTATCTGCAAGACGCTCTGTAACCGATTTAATCATAACACCAACTTACGACCAATATTTTAAACGAATTTTTCAAGATACAGACCTAACGAAAAGCCAAGGTGATAATTTTATATCTAAAAACGAGCGTTTTTATTTTTACGATATTACTACCAAATTCTTATACAACATAAACAAAAAGGATAAGTTGCGTATTAATTTTTTAAATATTTACAACAAATTAAATTACCAAGAACAATCAAGAATTAATGATGTAAGCGAACGATTAAACAGTAATCTTACTCAACGTAATCTTGCTACTGGAATAGAATATTTGAGGGAATGGAATCCTTATTTTTCGACAACTGCATTAGTTTATTTATCTAATTACGCTTTAAATGCTACTAATTTTGATGTGCTTAATAACCAGCGTTTAATACAAGAAAACGAAGTGTATGATGGAGGCTTAAAGTTTCACTTTAATTATAGTATAAATAGTAATCTTTCCTTATTAGGAGGATATCAGTTTACAGAAGTAGGAATAAGTAATCTCGAAGATGTAAATAATCCTGAATTCAGACGTTTCATTAAAGAGGTCATTAGAACTCATGCTGTTTTTAATGAAATAAAGTTTAGTTCAAACTCTAACCGCACAAAAGCTAAAATAGGAATTCGCGCAAATTATTTTGAAAAATTTTCCAAAATACTTGTTGAACCTCGACTAAGTTTTAGTCAGCGTTTGTTAGAAAATCTGCGATTAGAAATTTTAGGCGAATTGAAAAGCCAAACCACTTCTCAAATTATAGATTTACAAAATGATTTTTTAGGTGTTGAAAAGCGACGATGGATCTTGTCTAACAATAGTGATATTCCAATAATTATGAGTAAGCAAATTTCTGCTGGAATTCATTTTAACAAAAACAAACTGCTCATTAGTGCTGAAGCTTATATAAAAGATGTTGAAGGAATAACCACCAGAAGCCAAGGCTTTCAAAATCAATTTCAATTTGTAAATGCTATTGGGAGTTATCGTGTTAAAGGCATTGATTTTTTAATAAACAAACAATTTAGCAACATAAGTACTTGGTTAAGCTATTCGTATAGTAAAAACGATTATACGTTTAAAAATTTAAATTTTGGAGAATCTTTTCCGAACAATTTAGACATAAAACACGCACTAACTTTTGCTGGAACATATACATTTAATGACTTTAAGTTCGCTATTGGTGTTAATTGGCGTACAGGAAAGCCTGTAACTGAACCTAATGCACAAACACCAATAACTAATAATTTAATAAATTATAATGCTCCAAACAGCTCTAATCTAGATGACTATTTAAGAACAGACATTTCTGGTACTTATAGATTTCAAATTGGAGATACGTCTGATGCTTTTATAGGTTTTTCGCTTTGGAATATTTTAGATAAAAGCAATATTATAAACACCTATTTCACTATTGATGACAACGACAAAGTTACTAAAATTGAAAACCAATCGCTTGGCATTACACCAAATGTTAGTTTTAGAGTGCGGTTATAAAGGTTTGGCTTTACAAAAAATAAGCTACATTTGTACAAAAGTGAAATAATAACAATTATTGGTGTATAATTTTTGAGCAAAATTACCAGCATGAATTGTGGATAGAAGATACAATTCACCATCAACCTTCCCATGTTGGTGTTGCGATAATAATTATTTCCTTATTCTGTGTAAAATACTAATTCTCATTTCATGAAAAAGCTAAGTTTTATAATTCTAACGTTAGTGATTGTTTATACAGGTTGTACCAAAAAATTAGAGCCTGAAACTGTCCAAATAGAATCGTTAGTAGATTTCCAGTTAAGTGAATTACCAGATGCTATTATAACAGTTGATTTGATGAAAGTGAAGGGAGGTACTGAGTTTGATGTACATACTCATAAAGATTATGATGCATTTGTGTGGATTCTTAATGGAGAACTCCAAAGCAAAGAAATAATATCAGACAGCAGTGAAATAATTAAAACATACAAAACAGGAGAAGTATCAATATCTCCTTTAAACACTACGCATAGTGTGAGTTTTAATGGAGATACTGAAATCTTAAGAATCAGAGTAACTTCTAAATCTGAAAAAGAAAATATTGAATAAGGATTACTTTGCCTAACAAAATGCTAAAAATGAATAACTAACCCAAAAAAAGATACTAGGGATTCAACACCTAATAAGTTCTAAAGTCACTAATTGTTTTAGTTTATGGCAGAAAAATAGTTTAAACCCTACATCTGTTCTGGAACATTAATTCCTAATAAATTTAATGAGTTTTGGAGAGTTTGATTATCTATTAAAAACAACTGATTTCGTTTAAATACAAATATAAACTTTAAACCAAACTTTACAATTTAATGAGAATAAGAGATAACATTGAGAACGAATTTAATGTGTTTTCTAAAGATTACACAAGCGACATGATGGGTTGTGTACCTCACTATTCAAAACTAGTTTCAGCTTTTACATCTTGTCTGCCAAAAAATTTTATTCCTAAACATATATTAGATTTAGGCTGTGGCAATGGTAATGTTACTTCCAAAATATTACAATTATTTCCAGAATCAAATTTTACTTTATTAGATGCATCTCAAGAAATGATTACTATATGTAAATCTCGATTTAAAAGCTATAAAGTTGAATATGTAAAATCTTATTTTAATGATTACAGATTCAAAAGTGATTATTATAATTTGATTACAGCTGGTTTTAGTCTTCATCATTGCGACTCTGAAGAAAAAAAATCACTCTTCATTCACATTTATAAATCCTTGAAAAGAGGAGGAATTTTTTCATTTTCTGATTTAATGGTTAATAGAAGTAAGCTTGAGCATTCAAAACTATTAAAGGAATGGGAAGCCTTTGTAAATAGAAATTTTCCAGATGGCGAAAAATGGAAATGGCTTATGGAACATTATAATGAGTTTGACAAACCTGATGATTATAATGACCAAATTAAATGGCTGCAAGACGCTGGATTTACAATAATAAATCTACCTTTTAAAGAAGATTACTGGATTAATATTCAAGCTGTTAAGTTGTAGTTATAATTAAAATATTTCTGCAAAAACTAAATAATACCAACCGTTTCTTTATCTCCAGCTTCCAATTTACAAAGCATGATTTGGGCTTCTAATAAAATTGGAGCTTCTTTTTTAGCTTGTTCTTCTGTGTTTGCTTCGGCAATTAGGATTTGATTTTTTTTTTATTCTTGGTCAAACTTTACATAATAATTTCCAACCAAAATTATGCACAATCGTTTTTATTATAATTCTGCGTTTTGTATCATAGTAAAATCATAAAAATTTCGTGTTGTTATTATTTGCGTCCTTGCATCAGGATATAAATTGGTAAACGCTTTAGTAACTTTAAATCTTTTTTTAGTATTCCATTTTATTTCATAAGCAGATAATTGTTTATTACTATACTCCACATAATCTACTTCACTTTGATTATAGTTTCTCCAAAAGAAACTTTTATTTGATGTGTTTAACCAAGCATTCATTTTTATTCGTTCACAAATCATAAAATTTTCAAACAACTGTCCATGATCATTTCTATTAGATAAATCTCTAAAATCGTCTATAACTGCATTGCGTATGCCATTATCCCAAAATAAGATTTTACTCATTTTGCTTACTTCTTTTCGGGGATTTGTTCCATACGATTTTAAACGAAATACCACAAAGCTCTTTTCTAATAAATCAATATAACTTTCTACTGTTTCGGATTTTACCTTAAGTTGATTCGCCAATTCATTAATTGAAACTTCTGAACAAATTTGATACGCTAATAATTTTAATAATTTGTCGAGTAATTCTGGCTTTCGGATATCTTTCCATACCAAAACATCTTTGTATAGATATTGTTCGGTTAAATTTTTTAATATCACTTCGGCTATATCTCGTTTTGTGCAAATTTCAGGGTAATTCCCATATACCAAATGAAAAGGCAGCTCTTGTTCAATTTCAAAAGGTGATTTATTATAGTATAATTCTGCGAGAGAAAAAGGATATAAATAGAACAAAAAATGTCGTCCTGTCATCGGCTCAAAAACAGTATCTGAAATTTCTAGTGCAGAAGAACCTGTTGCAACAAACTGAACCTCTTTAAAATTATCTACCATTAATTTCAATAACAATCCAGCATTCTGAATACGTTGAATTTCATCTACAATAACAATTTTATAGTTGCCAATTATAGTTTTTAAATCATTAATCGATGGATTTGCCAATCGCTCTCGAACATTATTCTCATCTGCATTTAGCCATAAACAATCTATGGATTTGTAATTAAAACTCTGTAATAAGGTTGTTTTTCCTACTTGCCTTGCGCCAATTACAACTATTGCCTTTCCTTTAAAAAGTAAGGACTGTATTGATTTTTCTAATATTCTTGTGTAGTTTTCCATATTCAAATATATGAATATTTCTTATATAATAGAAATATTCATACTAATTTTTCCATTGTAATGGAAATATTAATAGAATGCTTTGATAGAAACAGTAAGTGTAATGGTATTTACATCCTTTCAGGAACCCTAATTCCTAATAAGCTAAATGTATTTTTAATAGTGTTCGATACTACTTGAGATAATTGTACTCTAAAGATTTTTTCGCTATCTTTTTCGGCACCAAGAATGGATACGCTTTGGTAAAACGAATTAAAGCCTTTAACCAAATCGTAAGTATAGTTAGCTATTAATGCTGGACTATAATTTTGGGCAGCATTTTGAATCACTTCAGGAAACAACTTTAATTGCTTGATGAGTTCTTTTTCTTTTGGATGAAGAGATGCTTCGACTCCACCTTCGCTTTTGCTTCGGTCGATAAATGCGCTCAGCATGACATTTGTATCAAAATTAGCTTTACGCAATATGGCTTGAATTCTTGCGTAAGTATATTGTATAAATGGTCCTGTATTACCATGAAAATCTACAGAAGCTGCAGGATCGAATAATATGCGTTTTTTGGGGTCAACCTTTAAAATAAAATATTTTAAAGCACCTAATCCAATCGTATTGTAAATGCTTTGTTTTTCAGCTTCACCATAGCCTTCTAATTTACCAAGCTCTTGAGAAATTTCTTTTGCAGTGGCTGACATTTCTACTATTAAATCGTCTGCATCAACAACTGTTCCTTCTCTACTTTTCATTTTTCCGCTAGGTAAATCTACCATTCCGTAACTTAAATGAAATAGGTTTTTAGCCCAATCAAATCCTAATTTTTTAAGTATTAAAAACAACACTTTAAAGTGGTAATCTTGTTCGTTTCCAACTGTATAAACCATACCTCCAACATCTGGATAATCTTTAATACGCTGTATAGCAGTACCAATGTCTTGTGTCATGTAAACCGCTGTACCATCACTGCGCAACACAATTTTTTCATCCAAACCATCTTTGGTTAAATCGCACCAAACAGAGCCATCTTCTTTTTTAAAGAATACTCCAGTTTTTAAGCCTTGGGTTACAAACTCCCTTCCCAGAAGATAGGTGTCACTTTCGTAATAAAGCACATCAAAATCTACACCCAAATTCTTGTATGTAATATCAAAACCATCATAAACCCATTGGTTCATAGTTTTCCAGAGAGTAACAACTTCTTCTTCTCCAGCTTCCCATTTAATAAGCATTTGTTGAGCTTTCAATAATATTGGGGACATTGTTTTAGCACCTTCAACCGAAAATCCTTCTTTAACTAAAATGTCAACTTCTTTTTTATATTCCTGCTCAAACTTTACATAATAATTTCCAACTAATTTATCACCTTTTAACCCTGTACTTTCTGGCGTTTCTCCATTACCAAAACGCTGCCAAGCCAACATACTTTTACAAATATGAATGCCACGATCGTTTATAATTTGAGTTTTATAAACTTTATTTCCGGCTGCTTTTAAAATTTTGGCAACACTATAACCTAACAAATTGTTTCTTATGTGTCCTAAATGCAATGGCTTATTAGTGTTAGGTGAGGAATATTCAACCATTATAGCTTTATCGTTAGTTTGAGATTCAACAAAACCAAACTTTTCATTGTCTTTCATGCTATTGAAAAAGTTTAAATAAAAAGCATCTACAATAACTATATTTAAAAATCCTTTTACGACATTAAAGCTCTTAACCTCATCTACATTTTTAACTAAATAATTTCCTAAATCTTCTCCTAGCTGTGCAGGATTCATTTTAATTATTCTTAACATAGAAAAGGTTACAACAGTAATATCTCCTTCAAATTCTTTTCGAGTCGCTTGAAACTCTATCGCTTGAAACTCTAAATTGTATAGCTTTTTAAATGCTTGTTTTATATGAAAAGTTAAGATCTTTTGAATGTTCATTTAAACTAAAAATTAAGGCGTAAAGATAGCACTTTTCTTAAAGTTTTTAGAGTAGAAAAGTAGTGATCTGTTTCTTGTTAAACTACAGGGTTAAAAGGTAATAAATTAATACTAATTAGTATTGTAAAATTTTGCAATCTCTAATTTGTCCTAATATTATGTTAACAAATTAATGGTCAGTACGTTACGTATAATATGCATTTCGTCGATGAAAGTGCAGTTTTTCTATGATTTTTACCTTTCATCGACAATCATTATTTTCAAAATAAAATAACTTTCCATTCATCTAATTTTTTGGTATTAAAACGCAGAAATTAGGCATTTTAATTCCTTTTGCCAATTTTTACAATGCTATTAATTACAGCCCAAATGAAAATAACGCCTACTTTTTGCATTAAGGCAAATTTATTGCTTTATAGTGTATGCTTAATTTTCCTCTCCCTCAAGGCAAGTTTAGGTTATGCCGTTTGTGTAGTACCTAAAACCTCGTGCAGTTTATGAAACAGTTAATTACCTTAACTGCAATTTTATTAACTATATACTCAAGTTTTTCCCAAACTTATGAGCAGGACAGTCTTACTATATTGTTAGCATATCAAAAACAAGATTCTACAAAGATTGACACTTCAATAGAACTCATTAAATCACTATACAACACAAACAACTTTAAAAAGGCTTTATTATATATTAATCAAAGTGAAAGGTTAGCATCTACGCTAA
>CAYRVY010000087.1:0-7465 GCA_964427695.1 uncultured Flavobacteriaceae bacterium | reverse complement strand
CGCTCCATAACATACAACTCATTATACACAGGAAGCTGAATGGTTACATAAGGAACTTCGTCGGGATTACTTAAATTGAATTTAGCACTATTATCTTCTTTGTTTTTTGAACTTATATAATTGAAAAGTAAATTTAATTGCGCCAGAGCATACAAGAAAATAAGTATGAGTGCAACTGAATAAATTAGTATTATTAAGTTTTGAAGAATCATTATTTAAAACTGTATTTAAAAATCCAACCTAAAATTTTTATGCCTGCAAATATACTACCTTTTACAGTTCCTGACACTTTCGAAACTCCTATTCGGTTTCTATATTTTACTGGAATTTCTGTATAAGAAAGTTTTTGTTTTATTGCTTTAAGTTGCATCTCAACAGTCCAGCCATAAGTTTTATCTTCCATTTTCAATTCTAAGAGCTTGTTATATTTAATGGCTCTAAATGGGCCTAAATCGGTAAATTTTGCTCCAAAAATCAGTTTCATTAAAAAGGTAGCTAACCAATTCCCAAAAACTTGTTGAGGTGTCATAGAACCTTTTTCACGTAGTCGTTTTACGCGTGCACCAATTACAAAATCTATATTATTATTTATAATTGGTTCTACAAGTTTTGTTAGCTCTTCAGGATAATCACTATAATCACCATCGAGAAATACAATAATATTTGGCCGCTGAACTTTGTCGAAACGAGCAATATGCTCCATTCCTTTAAGACATGCGTAACCATATCCTTTTTGGTTTTCGGTTAAAACGGTTGCTCCTGCATTTCTTGCATTGATTTCAGTATTATCTATAGAGTTATTACTTACTACAATAATCTCGTTCACTATATTGGGAATATCATTTATAACATTAGCAATAGAATTTGCTTCGTTATACGCTGGAATGATGACTTTAATTTTTGTCATTTTAAATCAGATAATTTGTTTTCTTTTCTGAAGGACTTCATATTTGTCCATTCTTTAATTTTTTGTCCAGCTTGATATTTTTCAGCTTTTACTATTTTATTGTTCTTATAAAGAAAACAATAACCGTTTTTTTGATTGTTCTTAAATTGAGATTTGCTACTTATAATTCCAGATTTGTCATAAAATAACCACCAATTAGTTTTCATGCTATTTACAAAATAACCTTCACTTTCTTTACTTCCATTTTTGTGATATAAATACCAATACTTTACTTTTTTATCTTGAGTAAAATGACCTTCTTTTTGAAGATTTCCGTTTTCGTAATAGAATTTCCAATAATCTATTCTTTGATTGTCTTTTATCCAGCCTTCTTCTTTTAGATTTCCATTTGCAAAATAGGTTTTCTGATATGTTTTTTGGACATAAATGTTTAAAACTAAAAAGAAAATAAGACTGAATACTGTTGACTGAATACTGATCACTATTTCTGATTTACCAAATCCATCAAATCTACATCATTCCCTAATAATATTTCATTAGGATTTATACGACCTTCCATCGCATCGTTTTCCAGCTTTAAAACACCTCTTGGGCAAACTGCAGCACAAATACCACAACCAACACAACTTGAGCGTACTATATTTTCACCTTTTTGAGCATAAGCACGAACGTCTATTCCCATTTCGCAATAGGTAGAACAATTTCCACAAGAGATACATTGTCCTCCATTGGTTGTAATTCTAAATTTTGAAAACAGTCGTTGCTGAAATCCTAAAATAGCAGCCATTGGGCAACCAAATCTGCACCAAACTCTGTTTCCTAATATTGGGTAGAATCCTGTGCCTACAACACCAGAAAAGATAGCTCCAATCATAAATCCATAAGATGAGCGTAATGTTTCAGCTTCAAATAAAAATAATTTTGTATCACTACTAAAGTAATGCATGCCAAAAAGAGTTATAATAATTACAAAATAGCCAATAGCTCCATAACGAGCATCTTTACCAAATTCATTAGGTTTAAAAATCATAACAAATACAAAAACCAATGTTAAGAATGCTGCAACTAAAGCTAAAAATACGCCTTTGCTTAACCAATATTTATTTGGATCATAACCTAAATAAGTATAGATAACAGTAGTAGTCATTAACACAACAAATACTAAAACAGTATGTACTAACCAACGCTCTAATTTCCAAGCAGACAATTTTTTTGAAGATAATTGTCTAAACGAATCTCCAGCAGTTTCAGCTAATCCTCCACAACCACAAACCCATGAGCAATACCAACGTTTTCCGTATTTGTAAGTTAAAAAAGGAGAAATAACAAAGATGGAAACTACTCCAAAAATTAGTAAAGCCAAGCCAATATTTCCTGCATTTATAAAATCGTCAATGCGATATTGTTCAAAATTATAATAGTTTAAAGGCCACATATTTTTTAAATCGTAATAGGGCAATTTGAATGTATCAGAATTTAATCGTGCCATAAACTCTGGAATTAAAAATGCAAAACCTAACTGAAAGAACATTACAGAAAATGTACGCAATTGTTGGTAGCGATTATGACGATACTTCAACATAAATTTATAACCAAATGCCAAAATAGCAACTGTGTAGAGTGTACCATAAACAAACCATTGGCTTGCAGGATTTCCGTTTAACACTTTGCTTAATGGATCAAATAATGACACTAAACCTGTATTTGAAGCAGCATTAACACCAAGACCTAACAGGTTAGGATAGAAATATAAAACGATATAAAATAATGTTAGGACAATTCCAGTAATCCATCCTAAAGTACCACGAGACGAAATGGATTTAAACCAGATTCCATCGTTTTTTATACCTTCCGATTTTGTTAAGTAAGCATCATTAGCAAATAGAATTGTACCAATAGAAATTAATATTAAAGAAGCTGATAAAACTATTCCTTTGCTGGGGAAATTAGTATTAAAAAGAGCTAATGTTAAAATGAATAGTCCTATAACTCCAAAAGCAACAGCAATCTTCTGTTTTGTGGTAAGGTCGTTGGCATCAGGTTTTGCTAAAGACATGCTATGACTTATTTTATTATTCATTTATTTTATTTTTTGTTTCAAGACCTCACAGGTTTTTCCAACTTCGCTTAAGCTTCGATGGACAAAGAAAACCTGTGAGGTCTTGAAATGTTATTCTAATACTAATTCTTCAACTATATTTAGTTGTTTTTTGTTGTGAACAAATTCAAAATTATTAACATTTTCAAATAAGTTAATTACAAAATCTATATTTAATAATGTTGCTTTTTTTGAAATTAAAGAGGAATAAGAAGATTGCTTGTACTTTTTAAAATCATCAATAATATTATGATGTACAGGATTTGTATGAATATAAACAATCAGAGATTTTAAATAGTCTTCGTTTTTAATTTTAATTCTTGAAAATCTGTCTTTAAATAAACTACCTATTCTACTATGTTTTTTATTAATTGCTTTTGCATAAGCATTAAATAAATTTGAGAATTGTTGTGAGATTTTTTTACTTTCAATATTAGGCTTTGTTTTAATCAATAAATGAAAATGATTTTTAAGTAAACAATAGGATAAAATTTCTGAAACTTCCAGAAGGTATTTTTTTATAAGTTTTAAGAAGTATGAATAGTTTTCCTCTTCAATAAAAAGATTTTCTCTATTGTTACCGCAATTATAAATGTGATAATAAGTGTTTTCTATTAAAGGTTCGTTTTTCATTAATAAATTTTTCTTTTTTTGAGACCTCACAGGTTTCAAAAACCTGTGAGGTCTTGCTTATATTAAAACATTTTGATTGAATGCTGATAAAATTTCTAATTCATATTGTTTATAAAACTCAGGATCAAAATTAGCTTCAGACATATGATTTATCACATAATCCACATCACGCTTTTCGGTAAGCCATTTATCAAAAGTTTCATGACGCATTCTAATACCCAAAGTATTAATACCTAAAAACTCATTGGTATTTTTATCGAAGCAAACAGTAATGCACTTTGTGTCGTCCTCATGTTTCCAATGAAAATGAGTTTCGTTTTCTCTTGGTTTTGCAAATACCCAACCATAAGTCTGGTATTCGATATCAAAAAATTTAGCCGAATTAAACCAATGTCCTGGTTTATATTCTATTCTATTTCCACAAATACTTTGCGCGACGGTTTCTCCCATCATTCGGCCTGTGTACCAAACGGCTTCAATGGGTCTTCGCTGACCAATAGGATTATTCTGTTCTGCACAATCGCCAATGGCGTAAACATTAGGAATATTGGTTTCTAAAAAACGATTCACCTTTACACCTATTCCAGTTTCAATGTCTGATTCTTTTATAAAACCTATATTTGGTGATACTCCAGCAGTTAATCCAACCACATCACAATCAATTACTTCTCCTGTTTCTGCAATTACAACTCCTTTTGTTTTTTCGTTTTCGTCTGAAAGGATTTCCTTTAAATTAACACCTAAACGTAAATCTATATGATGATGTTTAATATGTCTGTTAATCATTTGGCTTTCCCCTTCTGGCAATACCATATCCCAAAAACTATCTTCACGCACCAAAAAAGTAACTGGAATGTTGCGAGAGCTTAACATTTCGGCGAGTTCAATTCCTATGAGTCCTCCTCCAACTATTACAGCACGTTTGCAAACCTTGTTATTTGGAGCGTATTTCTCTAAATTATCTAAATCTTGTTTGTGGTACATTCCCATAACACCATCAAGGTCTTGTCCTGACCAACCAAATTTATTGGGCTTGCTTCCTGTGGCAATAACTAATGTGTCATATTGAAGAGTATTACCATCAGCAAAAAGAAGCGTTTTAGATTTTGTTTCGATTGTTTTTACAAATCCTTTTTTAAGGTTGATGTTATTCTTTTTCCAAAACCAATTTTCATAAGGTTGTGTATGTTCAAACTTCATATGTCCCATATACACATACATCAATGCCGTTCTTGCAAAAAAATAATCCGTTTCAGCAGAAACAACAGTGATTTTTTTATTGGAAAATTTTCGAATAAATCTGGCAGTAGTAACACCTGAAATTCCGTTTCCAATTATAACGATATGTTCCATATTTTATGACTGTTATTTGACATTATGTCGAGACTAAAGGTAATAACTTAATAGAAAGCAAAGAAATTAATTTAAAAATAAACTAAATGTAAGTTATCTAACATTATCTTCGACAGAAGCATCATTACTTTGCAGTATTAATTTAAACACATGAAAAAATATATAATTATTATTCTTGTTTTATTTGCTTCAGAAGGGTTCTCTCAAGACATAAACGATTTTTTTTCAAAAGCAGATTCGTTTTTTAATGAAAATGTTAAGAAAGGTAAAGTAGCTTATTCTAAAATTAATTCTAATCAAGAACCTTTAAATAAACTTTTAGAAATAGCTGAAAATATTTCAGTTTCTAAAGATGAAGCGAATGTGTATCAAGCATTTTGGATAAATGCTTATAACATTTCGGTTATAAAAGGTATTATAGATAATTATCCAATAAAATCACCACTAGATAAAGCTGGTTTTTTCGATAAAACAACTTATAGTCTTGCTGGAAAGCAAATTACTTTAAACGATATTCAACATAAATTGTTAACAGCACAATTTAATGATGCTCGTTTTCATTTTGTATTGGTTTGTGGCGCAATTGGTTGTCCTCCTTTAATTAATAAGGCATATTTACCAAATACTTTAGATGAACAGTTAGAAGCTCAAACTAAAATAGCGATAAATGGAAGTTTCATAAAAGTAAATACTAAAAGGAAACGTGTAGAAGTTTCAGAAATAATGAAATGGTATAAAGAAGATTTTACTATAAATGAGCAGACTGAAATAGATTTTATAAATAAGTATAGAACCGAAAAAATACCGAATAATTTTAAACTATCCTACTTTACTTATAACTGGAATTTAAACAAACAATAATTAATTCAGACCTCACAGGTTTTTGAAACCTGTGAGGTCTGAATCCTAAAAGTAAAATAATAACAAAATTTCTGTGTGTACGGAAATGAAAAATAAAATTTCAATGAAAAAAATAATAGCAGTACTGGTTTTAATAGGAGTAACATTTACAGGCTTAGCACAAGAGGATGTTGAAGAAACAAAAAGTAATATTCAAGAATATACGCCTTCAAAATTATTAAACAAAGGACAATGGGACATTAAGTGGTTTAATAATTTATATACGCAAACAAAAAGTACGTTTAGTAGTGGTAAAGAGCTAAGACAAACTTTTTTTACGTCGAGCATAGATATATTTTCTGGAGTTTCCGAAAGTAATCGATTTAATTTAGGCTTGTTATTAGAAATTAGATCAAACGTAATTGGAGGTCGAGATGCATTAGAAGTATTTAAATTTGATGGTGAAAATGGGACAGCACGTTCTGGATTTACTTCATTTGCGCCAGCAGTAAAGTTTAATCCTATTAAAAGTATAAGTAATTTCACTATCCAAACAGCATTTCATATACCATTAGTAGATAATGAAACAGAAAACGGAGTGTTTTTAGACCAAAAAGGGTTTACCTTTCAAAATCGTTTTTTTTATGATTTTAATTTTTCTGATAATTGGCAATTATTTACAGAACTCAATACAGAATATCATTTTGGTAAAAAAGAAGATAGCTTTGCTAATAATAGTTTAAGCTTATCTCCAGGAGTGTTTTTAAGTTATTTTCCGAGTCAAAAATTTACAGTTTTAATATTAGTTCAGCACTCACAACGTATTGATATTGGAAATGATTTTGCACAAGATTTTACAGCAATTGGAGGAGGAGCCAAATACCAATTAAACCAAGTATTAAACATTGAAGCATTATATACTAATTTTGTAAGAGGAAATAATACTGGCTTAGGACAAACATTTAATATTGGTTTAAGAGCTTTATTTTAGAATAAACAGTAAATTAGGAGTTTATAACAGTTAATGAAAGCATATAAACTCTTCACTATTTTATTATTCCTTTCTGCTCAATCTTGTTTTGGACAAACTAAAAAAATTAATGGTGTGAGTTTTGTAGCTTCAACTGATACTATTAATGAAATTCATGTTAATCCAGTTGTTCGTGTAGATGCGAATTATACAGCCATTATGCCTTTTGGTTTTATTAGAGATTTAAAACATCCAGAAATTGCATTTAATACAGATAGGCAATGGTTTGGTGAAACCAAAACAGGAGCAAAGCAATATATCAAAGAACTTCGGAAAAAAGAAATCAAAATTATGCTTAAACCTCAGATTTGGGTTTGGCGTGATGAGTACACAGGTCATATTGAAATGACCAATGAAGACGATTGGAAACTGCTTGAAGATTCATACTCTAGTTTTATGTTGTTATATGCTGAATTAGCCAACGAAACGAAAACAGAAATCTTATGTATAGGAACAGAACTTGAAACATTTATTGAAAAAAGACCAGAATATTGGCACAATTTAATTATTGAAATAAAGAAGATTTATAAAGGAAAACTCACTTATGCTGCAAATTGGGATGAGTTTAAACACACACCATTTTGGAACGATTTAGATTATATTG
>CAYRVY010000086.1:0-7466 GCA_964427695.1 uncultured Flavobacteriaceae bacterium | reverse complement strand
CGGTCTTTTTTTGTAGGTCTTCCAATACCCTTTTTTTTGTAATAGTCTTTAGAATGCTTTAGTAATTCTTGAACTTCAAATTGTTTTTTTGGAGTAGTTTCTGTCCTATAGATATCAACTAGTTTTGCACTAATTCTACTTGGAGGAATATCATTGATTATAAATTGATAATTGATTTGATTCTTCCTAAATTCAATCTTATCCATCTGATAAACTTCTCTACTAGGTTTAGTAATATCGTTATTTATTTTTACTTTTCCATTTTTGCAAGCTCTAGTTGCTAAAGTTCTTGTTTTATAATATCTAACACACCATAAATACTTGTCAACCCGCATATAATATATTGTGAAAACTACGTTAATGTTATTGTGCAAAACTACATTTTAATTGTATCTTGCCACCTCAAAAATTGCAATAATGAAAATAAGAAAAATTACTTTATATATTTTATGTACTATAGTTGTGTTTGTCTCTTGTAATAATGATGATGGTGGGCTAGATGCTATAGAAGTACCAATAGCTGATAGAACAGAGCAGCAAATTATTGACAAAGATTCATTATTAGGTTATTTAAATACACATTATTACAATTCTAGTGTTTTTATAGGTAACACAAACCCATCAATAAATGATCTTGTAATTACAGAATTAGTTAGTGGAGAATCTGTTCCCGTAGATCATACACTTTTAATTGATGCTGTAGAAATTAAAAATACTATTTTTAAAGATGTAGATAAAGATGTAGATTACGAGTATTATATTTTAAGATTAAATCAAGGAGGTGGAGATTCTAAACCTAATTTTCCTGACAATATCCGCATTATTTTTTCTGGTAATCTATTAGATGAATTTATTTTTGATAGTTCAGTTAACCCTGTTGATTTTGATTTAACCACTTTAGTTCAAGGCTGGAGTTTAGTATTACCAGAATTTAATGTGTCCGAATCATTTGTAGAAAATAGTGATGGAACAATAAGTTTTACAAGTGCAGGTGTTGGCGTAATGTTTTTACCTTCTGGTTTAGGTTTCTTTGCTGAGTCTCCACTTACCAGTAATATACCTTTATATTCTCCTTTAATTTTTAAATTTGAATTATATCAAAGCGAAATAAACGATCATGATTTTGATGGAGTCCCTTCTTATTTAGAGGATGTAGATGGAGATTTAAGTTTAGGAAATGACGATACAGACGGAGATGGTGTACAAGATTTTATAGATATTGATGATGATGGAGATGGAACTTTAACCATTGAAGAAGATTTAGAAGACATAGATTCCGATGTAGATAGTAGTGGAGATGGAATTTTAGATAATGATTTAGATGGAGACGGAGACCCAACAAACGATGATACAGATGGTGATGGAATACCCAATTATTTAGATACTGATGATACTGTATCTAATAAAGATGATAATAACAATTAAAAAAAGCCGCTGATTTAGCGGCTTTTTTTAATCAAAATTTTACAAAGCAACAGATAAACTTAAAATAAGTTGACTTGGTCTAGTATCTAATCTACTTGGCAAAACATTATTATTGATTAAAAATTGTGCTTCATTATTACTAAACCCTCTTTCGTACCTCAAATCAACAGCAAACTTTTTAAAGTTAATTGCTGCACCAAAATTAAGTCCAATAGAAATATCATTATCTATAGTGTTAATAGAAACGCCATCAAATTCAGAATTTATAATATATTGAAAAGAAGGACCAGCAAAAACACTAACAGGTCCTATAACTTTTATACCAACCAATAGAGGAGCATCTATTTTTTGCATTTTAAAAGCACTATTATTATAGTCACTTTTAGTATTGGTGTAAACTAGTTCTGGTCTAAAGTATAGTGTGTTGCCAAGTTTACCAAAGACACCAATATGGAAGCCTATATTTCTATCAGGATTTTCTGCTGTAGAGCTAATAGATTCAAAATAATCACCATTAGCATTGTAATTTAAACCGCCTTTGATTCCATAGGAATCTCCTGATTGTGCAGAAATTAAAATGCTTGAACTAGTAAATGCTAATAATAAAATAAAGTTTTTGAAATTTCTCATAATTGTTTCGTTTTTAGTTTACTCATTAAAAACGAAACAATCGAACAATTATTTTCTATTTAAAACTTTTTCAGAGGCTTTTATAATTGCTTCGCTATTTAAACCATATTTTTCCATGAGTTGAGCAGGTGTGCCAGATTCACCAAAAGTATCGTTAGTGGCAACAAATTCTTGAGGAGTTGGATTGTGTTGTGCTAAAACTCTAGCTACACTTTCGCCTAATCCACCGAGGTAATTATGCTCTTCAGCAGTAACAATACATCTTGTCTTACTTACAGAATTTAAGATAGCTTTATTGTCTAAAGGCTTTATGGTATGAATATTTATGACTTCTGCAGAGATTCCATTTTCTTCTAAAACTTTAGCAGCTTCTAATGCTTCCCAGACTAAATGCCCTGTTGCAACAATTGTAACATCATTACCATCTGTAAGTTTTATAGCTTTTCCAATTTCAAAATTTTGATTTTCTGGAGTAAAATTAGCAACTTTTGGTCTTCCAAAACGAAGATAAACAGGACCTTTGTGTTCTGCAATGGCAATGGTTGCTGCTTTGGTTTGATTGTAATCACAAGTGTTAATTACTGTCATACCTGGAAGCATTTTCATTAAACCAATATCTTCTAATATTTGATGAGTTGCTCCATCCTCACCTAAAGTTAATCCAGCATGAGACGCACAAATTTTTACATTTTTATTTGAATAGGCTACACTTTGCCGAATTTGGTCGTAAACACGTCCTGTAGAAAAATTTGCAAAAGTTCCGGTAAAAGGAATTTTTCCTCCAATGGTCATTCCAGCTGCTAACCCAATCATATTTGCTTCTGATACGCCAACTTGAAAAAAGCGTTCTGGATGGTTGGCTTTAAAATCACCCATTTTTAAAGATCCTGTTAAATCTGCACAAAGCGCAACAATATTTTTATTTGTTTTACCTAATTCGGTTAATCCAGCTCCAAAACCAGAGCGTGTATCTTTATTTCCTGTATTTGTATATGTTTTCATAAGCCTCCCTAATCCCTCCGAAGGAGGGACTTTCTATAGGTGTATTTTAGTTTGTTTTGATTCATTTTTTTATTTCCTTCCCAAAGAGAAGGATTATGGATGGGCTTTAGTAGTCTCCTAAAGTTTCTGGATTTTGTGCTAATCCAATTGCTAATTGTTCATCGTTAGGTGCAATACCATGCCAGACATGAGTATGCATCATAAAATCGACACCATTGCCCATTATAGTTTTAAGCAAAACACATAAAGGTTTCCCTTTTCCAGTTTTTGTTTTAGCTTCTGCCATTCCTTTTAATATGGCTTCAATGTCGTTCCCTTTTTCGATATCTAAAACTATCCAACCAAAAGCTTCAAATTTTACTTTTATATTTCCCATTGGTAAAACATCGTCTGTTGCTCCATCAATTTGCTGACCGTTTAAATCTATTGTCGCAATTAAATTATCAATATTATTACCAGCAGCATACATAATAGCTTCCCAGTTTTGACCTTCTTGTAATTCACCATCACCATGAAGACTATACACTAAATGGTTATCATTATTTAGTTTTTTAGTTTGTGCTGCACCTATGGCAACAGACAAACCTTGACCTAATGATCCAGATGCAACTCTAACTCCAGGCAGACCTTCATGTGTTGTAGGATGTCCTTGAAGTCTTGTATTTATTAATCGGAAAGTGTTTAATTCTTCCACAGGAAAATATCCAGATCTTGCAAGTACACTATAAAAAACAGGCGAAATATGACCGTTTGATAAGAAGAATAAATCTTCATTAATACCATCCATATTAAAGCCTTCTTTTCGATTCATAATTTCACTATAAAGAGCTACAAAAAATTCGGTACAGCCCAAAGAACCTCCTGGATGACCAGAATTAACTTTATGTACCATACGTATAATATCTCTACGAACTTGGATTACTAAATTTTCTAATTGTTGTATATCAGGCATGTTTAAATTGTTAATTTTTAAAGCTCCAAAAATAGAGTTTTAAAAAGGCTAAACAAAAAGAGTTTACAGGCATTTATTAACGATTTTGTTGATTTGCTAACAATTTTGATTTTATTGAGGAACTAATGAAATTTTGTTAATTATATTTGCTCGCTGATTAAAATTAAATATGTTTTTTAGGCTAAAAGGAAAAGATACTCAAAGCAAGGCTAGAGCAGGAATTATTACGACTGAACATGGTGTCATTGAAACACCAATTTTTATGCCTGTTGGAACAGTGGCTTCTGTTAAAGGCGTTCATCAGCGTGAACTGAAAAACGATATAAATCCAGATATCATACTTGGCAATACATATCATTTATTTTTAAGACCTCAAACAAGTATTCTCGAACAGGCTGGTGGATTGCATAAATTTATGAATTGGGACAGAAATATTTTAACTGATTCTGGAGGTTATCAAGTGTATTCTTTGTCTGCAAATAGAAAAATAAAAGAAGAAGGCGTTAAATTTAAATCACATATTGATGGAAGTATGCATATGTTTACTCCAGAAAACGTCATGGAAATTCAGCGCAGTATTGGAGCAGATATTATTATGGCTTTTGACGAATGTACACCTTATCCTTGCGATTATAATTATGCAAAACGATCTATGCATATGACGCATCGTTGGTTGGATAGATGTATAAATCATTTAGAAAAAACACCTTTAAAATACGATTATAACCAAGCATTTTTCCCTATAGTACAAGGAAGTACTTATAAAGATTTAAGAGAGCAATCCGCTGAGTATATTGCAAATTCTGATGCTTTAGGAAATGCTATTGGAGGATTGTCTGTTGGTGAGCCTGCCGAAGAAATGTATGCTATGACAGAAGTGGTTTGTAACATTTTGCCAGAAGATAAACCAAGATATTTAATGGGAGTTGGTACACCTATCAATATTCTCGAAAATATTGCGTTAGGAATAGATATGTTCGATTGTGTGATGCCAACACGTAACGCTAGAAACGGAATGTTATTTACAGCCCATGGCACTATAAATATTAAAAATAAGAAATGGGAAGACGATTTTTCGCCAATTGATGATATGGCAATTACATTTGTAGATACAGATTATAGTAAAGCGTATTTAAAGCATTTATTTAGTGTTAACGAGCTTTTAGGAAAACAAATTGCTACCATTCATAATCTTGGATTTTATTTATGGTTGGTTCGAGAAGCAAGAAAACATATATTAGCAGGAGATTTTAGTAATTGGAAAGATAAAATGGTTAAACAAATGGATAAGCGTTTGTAAGAAATGAAAATATTTGATTGGTACATATTAAAGCGCTATTTGTTTACATTTATTACAATGGTACTATTGTTTATTCCAATCATGATAACTGTAAATATTGCTGAAAAAATTGATAAGATTTTAGAGCATCAAGTTCCTATTGATACTGTATTACAGTATTATTTAGATTTTACAATCTATTTTACAAATTTATTATTTCCTTTATTTTTATTTCTTTCTGTTATATGGTTTACTTCAAAATTAGCAAATAATACAGAGGTTATTGCATTTTTAAGTTCTGGTGTTTCTTTTAGTAGATTTTTGAGACCATATTTTATAGGAGCTTCTATTGTTGCCGTTTTTGCTTTGGTATTAGGGATGTTTTTAGCACCTGATGCAAGTAAAGGATTTAATGAGTTTACTTTTATGTATCTAAAAGGAAATAAAAAAGATAAAGTCACACGAAACTTATTTCGACAGATAAATGATAATGATATAGTTTATGTAAGTAATTTTAATACAAAAAACAAAAAAGGCAATAACTTTACATTAGAGCATTTTGTAAACAACACTTTAAAATATAAAATTGAAGCTAGTAGCATTCAGTATATTGAAAGAGATTCTACATACCGACTAATTAATTATGTAAAACGGATTATTGGAGACAGAGACGATATATTAATTAAAAAAAGAAGAATGGACACTTTGTTTTCTTTTGATCTAGAAGATTTAACTCCAGTACAATATATTGCAGAAACCTTAAGCTATAAAGAACTTAATGCCTTTATAAAGAAAGAAGAATCTAGAGGCTCATCTAGTATTGGTAGATATAAAGTAGTGCAATATAAAAAATGGAGTTTGCCAGTTTCGGTATTCATTTTAACAATAATTGCAGTCGCTGTATCTTCAATTAAACGTCGTGGAGGAATGGGAATAAATCTTGCATTTGGTATTTTTATAGCTATGATTTATGTCTTTTTCGATAAGGTTTTTGGTGTTATGGCAGAACAATCAGATTTTCCTCCTGTTATAGCAGTTTGGTTTCCTAATCTTGTTTTTGGTATTTTAGCTATATATCTGCTTTATAATGCAAAAAGATAAGCTTAAAAATTACCTACATCTTCATTTACTGGTATTTATTGCAGGATTTACTGCTATTCTGGGAGAACTCATTTCTATAAATGCTGTCTCATTAGTTTGGTACAGAATGGTAATTGCAACAGTCTTGATGTTACTATTCATAAAATTTAGAAAGATAAATATTGCCATAAGTCTAAAGACTTTTGCTAAGTTTTCTATTGCTGGAATTATTATTGCATTACACTGGATTACATTTTTTGAGTCTATAAAACAATCAAACATATCTATTGCTCTGGCTATGTTTTCTACTGGTGCATTTTTTGCGTCTTTAATTGAACCCATTTTTTTTAAACGCAAAATAATTTGGTACGAAATCTTTTTTGGTGTCCTAATTATTTTTGGAGTAATACTTATAACGAAAGCAGAATTACAATATATTAATGGCATTATTCTAGGTATTTCGGCAGCATTGTTTTCTACATTATTTGCTGTTATTAACGGAAAATTTATAAAAAGCTATTCAGCTTCAGTCATATCTTTTTACGAATTTATTTCAGGTATATTCTTCATATCTATGTTTATCGTTTTTTTTGGTGAAGGTTTTAGTTTCAATTTTTTCAATTTAAGTGTTTCTGATTGGACATATCTTTTCATTTTAGCTTCCATTTGTACAGCTTATGCATTTATTGTTGCAGTACATATTATGAAATATATAAGTCCCTATACAGTAGTTTTATCTTATAATTTAGAACCTGTTTACGGAATTGTTTTGGCTTTAATTCTATTCCCTGAAAAAGAAAAAATGAGTACAGAGTTTTATATTGGAGCAGTAATTATTATTAGTACAGTAATACTCAACGGAATACTAAAAAATTCAATTAAATTAAAAAGACGAGTGCCTTAATAAGTAAAGACAATTAAAGTTTTTATATTTGTAGGCTAATTATTAATCTAAAAGTTCTATGGAATATTTAGAATTTGAGCTCCCAATTAAAGAGTTAGAAGACCAATTGC
Organism: uncultured Flavobacteriaceae bacterium; assembly: GCA_964427695.1. Classification (GTDB taxonomy): domain Bacteria; phylum Bacteroidota; class Bacteroidia; order Flavobacteriales; family Flavobacteriaceae; genus PRS1. Next base: position 84 of record CAYRVY010000086.1, on the reverse strand, counting down.
AAAAGTGTCAACTAATAGGTAACGAAAGCGATGTAGATGTTACCGAAACCTGTAATCAAATAGAAAAAAAATTAGCTGAAACAA